>CALVTP010000001.1 GCA_944362765.1 uncultured Clostridia bacterium
GCTCTCTCATTTCGTCACTCCGCCGCAAAATCTATCTTTCTAAGACGATATCTCTTCCTTCTCTTCGGTATTATGGAAGCTTTCCTCTGGAAACGGACAGTCGCTTCGCTCCTGTCCTGCTACGCGGGTATAAAATAATTTTCTTCCCGCATCAGGTCTTACCTTATGAAAAAAGCCTGTACGTGCGTACAAGCTTTTCCATAAGGTTTTGTTCAAGCGAGCAATTAAAGTTCTCTAACTTAAATCTTGCGGGAAGAAAATTATTTTATCTTAATATTCTGGGGACCCAATATCCCTGTTAATTCTTTTGCTACAGCATCGATATTCCCGATCTTCGTGCCATGCACATAAAGCTTTCCCGCGTGCTGGAATTTGACGACATTCTCCCCGGGATGCGCTGCCAAAACGTCATTTATGCATTCGAGTTTATCGCGGTTGGCGAAATCCTGCTCCCGCAAGTTGAAATAGAGTACTCTCGCGTCCGCCTCGGGTTTCGGTTCCGACTCTTTCAGTTCCCAGGGTCTCAGCTCCGACACATAGATTTTACATTCGTTTTCTCTTAGTGAAAGTCTGCCGCGGATTTTGACGAGGGAGTCCTGTTCGAGATATTTCTTGCCGAAGGCAAGCGCACGGGAGAGCATAATGCACTCTATGGAGTCGTAAAGGTCTTCGAGTTCGATAACCGCCATTTCCTTGCCGTCCTTGGTGCGCTTCAATGTGATTTTCGTGATTATTCCGCCGGTGTTGATGTCCATGCCGTCCGTGAGGAGCGAAACTTCCTCGTCTTCGACGCGTTCCTCTTCCTCGTCCGACTCCTCCGAAAATCTGGGTATCATCGAAGTGTTGAAGTTAAAGGCTTCGAACTCCTTTTCGTAGCCGTCGAAGATGTGCCCGGTGAGGTACATCCCGGTCATTTCCTTTTCTTTTAAAAGCTTTTCGCGCTGTTTGAGCTCCGGAAGGTAGTCGTATTCGAACGGCTTTGCTTTGAAAAAGTCGTCTTCGCCGCCGAAGAGAGAGAACATATCCATCTGCCCCGTCGCTTCACGTTGGAGCCGCGCCTTGCGTTCGCCGTCGATTTCCCGGAGCATTCTTTCGTAGTTACTAAGGAGAGTCGAACGCGTCATCCTGAAGCAGTCGAAGGCGCCGCCGTATATAAGACTTTCGATGACGCGCTTATTGACCTGAACATCGGCTTTCGACAGCCGGGATATAAAATCATACAGATCCGAAAACTCCCCGTCTTTTTCCCTCAACCTCACGATTTCGTCCGTCACCGCAATCCCGACATTTTTGATGCAGCCCAGACCATAACGGATACCGTTCTTCTCAGGTGTGAAATAGGATCCCGATTTATTAACATCGGGAGCCAAAAGCGGTATATTCATGAGTTTCAATACCGTCATATATTTTTTTGTGTCGTCGGGTTTGTTGATACGGTTATTCAATACCGCAGCCATAAACTCGGTAGGGTAGTAGAGTTTATAGAAAGCCGTTTCGTAACAAAGATACGCATACGCGGCGGCGTGCGACTTATTGAAAGCGTAGGACGCGAACGATTCCATCTCCTGGAAAATCTTCAACGCCACTTCTTCGGAAATGCCGTTCCTGACGCAGCCGGGGATAAGAACATTGCCGTCCTTATCCGATAATCCGTGAATGAATTTATTGCGTTCGGCAGGGATAAGGTCGACTTTTTTCTTGCTGATGATGGAGCGGAAGTTATCGGCGTCGGTCATTGTGTAACCGGCAAGCGCGCGCGTTATCATCATCGCCTGTTCCTGATATACGATAATGCCGCTCGTAACCGCCAAAATAGGCTGTAATTGGGGGGTCAGGTAGCGAACAGACTCGGGATTTTTGCGGTTATGAAGGAATTTGTCGATGTCCTTCAGCGGACCCGGGCGATAAAGCGCTATGCCGGCGATGATATCTTCCATGCAAGCCGGTTTCAGCTTCATCAAGAAGCGCTTCATTCCTTCTCCTTCAAGCTGGAAAACGGCGTCGGTTTGCCCCGTCGAAATCAGCTCGTAAACGGCGGGATCTTCATAGCCGACTTCATTGAAATCTACGTTTCGCCCCGTCGATTTCAGTACGTAATCGTGCGCCATCTTGATATCCGTCAGCGTCATCAGCGCCAGAAAATCCATCTTCAGAAGCCCCAGCTTTTCGACTTCGATCATGTCAAACTGAGTGGTCGTTTCGTCGCCGTTTTTGGCGAGAGGGATGGTGTCGATGGCGGGATTGCGGTAAATGACGACGCCTGCGGCGTGGATGGAGGTATTCCTCGGCATCCCTTCGATTTTAGCCGCTATATCGATAACTTTTTTGATTTGCGGGTCGGAATTATACAATTCATAAAGGTCGTTGACAAGATAGTTTCCGTTCGGATCGACCAGATCCGGGATATGGACATGCTTGTCGTTTTCACCGAAATTGCCGATACCCTTGGTCATTTTCGTGACGTCTGCGAACGGTAGGCGGAAGACGCGCGCGACGTCTTTTATCGCCTGCTTTTTCTTTAATTTACCGAAGGTAATTATCTGTGAAATGCGGTTTTCGCCGTACTTTTCCTTGACGTATTGGATGACTTCTCCGCGGCGGTTATAGCAGATATCTATGTCAAAGTCGGGCATTGAGGTGCGGTCTTTGTTCAAAAACCTTTCGAAAATCAGGTTGTATCGAAGCGGTTCGACGTCGGTAATGCCGATTGCATAGGCGACTATGCTGCCGACACCCGAGCCGCGCCCTTTGCCGATAGGAATGTCGTGCGCTTTCGCCCAGAAAATGAAGTCCCAAACTATCAGGTAGTAGTCAGCAAAGCCCATCGATATGATGACCTCAAGTTCGGTTTCGGCGCGATCGCGGATCTCATCGGTAATCGTTTTGTACCGCCTTAATAGTCCTTCATAAGTAAGTTTTCTAAGATACTCATCGGGTTTCATCCCGTCGGGACAATCGTAATCGGGTACCTGATATTGTTGAGGCGGGAACCTGAAATCGCATTTTTCGGCAATCTCGAAGGGAGTCTCGACAGCCTCCGGGCACTCGGGGAAGAGGGCGGACATCTCCTCGTGGCTTTTCAGATAGAAAGAGTCGTTCGGCAGCCACTTCATCCTGTTTGTCTCGTCCTGGAAGGAGGCGGTACCGATGCATAAAACTATGTCATGCATCTCGGCGTCTTCCTTTAAAATGTAGTGGACGTCGTTGGTGGCAACGCACTTTACTCCGAGCTCTTTTGCAAGGCGTATCAACTTCGGCAAAACCTTCAACTCTTCCGGAAGAGCGTGGTTTTGAAGCTCTATATAAAAATCGCCTTCGTCGAACATCGATTTAAGTTCTTCGGCATACGCCTTTGCTCCGTCGTAGTCGTCCGCCAAAAGCCGTTGCGGAATGGCGCCTGCGATACATGCGGAAAGACAAATAAGATTTTTGGAATGTTTCCTTAACAGCTCCAGATCGATCCGCGGCTTGTAGTAGAAGCCTTCTATCCAGGCGTACGAATTCAGTTTTGCAAGATTTTTGTACCCCTCGTAATTTTTCGCAAGTAAGACCAGGTGGTAGTACTTTCTTTCGTCGGGGCGCGCTTCGCGGGAGTGCATGTCGTCGGTGACGTAGAACTCACATCCGATGATCGGGCGGATATTGTTGGCGGCGCAAAGATTATAAAACTTCACCGTCGCGTACATGTTGCCGTGGTCGGTCATCGCGATGGCGGGCATGTTCATCTTTTTTGCCGTCTTTATTAGTTTGTCAAGAGGAGCCGCTCCGTCCAAAAGGGAGTACTCGGTGTGAACGTGAAGATGTATAAAATCACCCTTTGATATTGTTGTCGGAGGTTTCTGATCTTTACCCATTTTTACCCGTTTTTGTCCTTTAATTCTTCCGCCAAAGCGACGAGCCGCGATAATCTGTGGTTGACGGCGCCGCGGTTGGGGTGTCCGGGCAACAGTTCGCCCAGTTCCTTCAACGTGGCGTCGGGGTTATCGAGCCTTAAACAGGCGGTTTTTTTCAATGTGTCGTCCAAAGTCTCCAATACTCCGGCGCTTTTCAGCTTTTCTATCGCTTCAATCTGCTTTAACGCAGCGTTGACGGTTTTCGAGATATTCGCCGCTTCGCAATTGGAGTAACGGTTGGAATTGTTTTTAAGCTGCCGCATGAGAATGATGTTCTGAAGTTCCAGCATCCCCGTAACGGCATGCATTCTTGTAAGCATGTCCGAGATGGACTCGGCGTCTTTAAAATATACCGAATATACTTCGCCGCGCTTTCGGAATTTCGGTTCGGTTCCGAATCCGCCGATGAGCTCCGATAAAAATTTTGCTCCCGACTCGGAAGAGCAGTTAAAGCCCATGTAATAGCCGGAACTTCTGGAGTGTTCGTCGTCCTTTGGCACAGAAAGCGTACCCGAAGCTACAAAAGCGCCCATCAGATAGGCAATCTTGCAGCAGTTTTTTTCGATGATGAATTGAGGAGAGGGGGCGTCGAGCTCGCTTGCCCGGGGAAGTATGCCCAGCGACACGAGTTTATCGAGAACGCCGTCGGAGTGCTTTAAATCGAACTCGTATAATTCGTCGGGTCCTAATTTATTGGTATATGTGTGCAGCTTGACGACGGGTTCAGTCGAAGTGAAGTGTCTGACGAAAGACACGCATTTCTGTATGAGTTCGTGGTCGGCAGCGGAAACCGTTACGCCGTAGTCGTCGGAATTGATGTAAAAAGAGCCCGCCCCCCGCGAGACGGCGGCGAGAAAAGCTCTTCTGCAACAGTCCGAAGAGATCTTTTGGGTGATTATCTCCTTTTTTACAAGCCGCGCAAGCGATTTCGTCGGCTCCGCTTTTTCACTCATTGTTACCTATCACTATAATTTCATCCTCGGCGTTCACTCCGAACTTTCTCATAACTGTTTCGCGCGCAAGCTCTTTTAAAGCGAGGTAGTCGCCGGCGGATCCGCCACCGCGGTTGACTATAAATCCCGCATGCTTATCCGATATCTCGGCTCCGCCCGAACGCACGCCCTTTAATCCCGCCTTGTCAATATAGTATCCTAGCGAAATACCGTCCGGCGTTCGCTTGAAAACGGATCCGAGCGACGGGTATCCGGGTTGAAGCCCGGCGCGCCTATCGCGATAATACCGGCTTAAAGGCAGGACGCGTTCGGAGTGTGCGCCTTCGACCTCGACCGAAAGAATGAATTTTCCCGAAAAGCTTTTACCGGACGACCGGTAGGCGTAAGCAATTTCGGAGCGGGGGAGTATTTGTGTCTCGCCGGTTTTAAAGTCAAATACCGTAGCCGAAGCTACAATATCGCCCATTTCTTTTCCGAACGAACCTGCATTGCATTTTGCCATGCCGCCGACGGAGGCGGGTATCCCGGTCAGCTCCTCGAAAGCCGAGAAGTCATGTTCAACGGAAAATTCGAGCGCGCGTTTTAACGATACTCCGCTTCCGGCAGTTATTCGGTTTCCTCGGATACCGATATCTCTGAATCCTATCGAAGAAATTAATATTCCGTCGAAGCCTTTCTCGTCGATAAGAACATTTGATCCCAAGCCGATCGGCATAAACTTCGTTCCCGTTTCCATGGCTATGCCGACAAGCTTTTTCAGTGCCGCCACCGATTCCGGATAGGCGACGACGGATATCTTTCCTCCCGCGCGGTAGGTTGTCAATTCCTTTCCCGAGAGGTGTTCTTTAAATGCGATTTTTGCCTCTTGAAGTTCCGTGAAGATGTCAAACATATTATATCAATTTTTCCTCCTTTTTACAAGGACTTTTTTGTTCGCGTTAATAACGCTCTGAACCGTTAGGATAATCGAAATTATTATCATGACGGGGTAGAAAATTTTCAGCATGTTTTCTATGCCGACAGGGGATATGAGAAGGGCGGCTGCCAGCGCCGCTGTTTTTCCTTTTGAGGTGTCTGCGGAAGCCGAAATCTGCGCGGTTGCGCTCGTTAATGCCGAGACGAAGACCGATACGGTAACGGGAAGCGACAGTGGGTTTGGTTCTCCCGCACTTCCGAAGCCGGTTCCGAGCATGAATACACATACTACCGTAAAAAAGCCGACGAAAATTACAATTGCGGTGATTATCAATTTTTGGGCGCTCATGTTTTTTGTCTTTTTCGCGACGTAAAAGCCGGGAACCAACGCGCTCATCAACGAATAGCCGATAAGCGGAAGGTCTATCGGGGATGAGCCGAAAAGCGAAGCTCTACCCCTTACCGACAGCGCCGAGGTCAAGGCTGCGGCGACGGAGAAAATAAAAAGGAGACTGCTTTTCCTTTCTTTAAGCGATAGCGCCAATGCCACAGCCCCGGTAACGGCTCCCTGAGGAAAGCCTGCTCCCTCCATACCCGCTTTGTCGGATACTGCAAGCGTCACCGCGAGCGACATCAACGAAAAAAATTTTTTGAGGGTTTCGGTAAAAGGATAAGATATTCCGATTGCGGCGGAATTTCCGGAGGAGTTGGTCAATAAAAAGCCCGCCGCGAACACAAGGGCGGACATGATTACCGCAGGAAGTGTTTTTCCGCCGAAGAACGCTTCTACTTCGACTCCGGAGACGAACCCCGCTCCGAGAAAGCTTCCTATGAATATGCCTGCCGTTTTTAATACGTCCATGCCCGTCCCCGACAAAATCTATTCGGGAACGGGCGCGTTTATTCTCCCGTAAATTAAATTCAGAAGCGTGTTTCGGATTACTTGAATGTCCCGCCGTCGCTGAAATGTTTGGAAACCAGCTTTTCTAAAAGTCCCACGAGAAGGTACATGGCGGTTGCAAGCACCGATAAAATGACGGTGGACGCCATGACGAGATCGAGTCTGAAAACCTGTCCGCCGTAAACCAGAAGGTACCCCAGACCTTCGCGCGAGACGAGATATTCGCCCATTATTGTGCCGACCCAACTCAGCCCCACATTGATTTTCAATATGCCGAGCAGGTTCGGGATATTTTGCGGAAAGACCAGTTTTAAAAAGATCATTCCCTTTTTTGCGCCCATAGAGCGGAGAAGATCTATCTTTTCGGAGTCTACGGAGGAAAAGCCTTGCAACGCCGAAATAATAGTGATGACTAAGGAAATCATCAAAGCCATCACGATGACGGCAGCCTTCCCCGCGCCCACCCAGATGATGATAAGGGGACCCAGAGCGATTTTCGGCAGCGAGTTTAAAACGACTATATACGGTTCCGCGACCCGCCTTAAAAAGTCGTTCCACCACAGCGCTACCGCGATGACTGTGCCGAGTACGGTAGAGAGAGTGAAGCTCAAAACGGTCTCCCACAGTGATGCAAAAGAGTGTGTGAACAGCTCTCCGGAGGAGTACAGCGAAGCGATACTTTTTGCTACTCTCGACGGACTGGAGATGATAAAAGGATCCGCCCATTCGAGATAAGCCGCAAGCTCCCAAATCCCTAAAAGGAATATTAGGGTTCCGAATTGTGCTATTCGGATAACTATTTTGCGGGTTTTGAGTTTTTTAAGGTATAGTCTGTGTTCTTCACTCATCGCTGCTCTCCATATCGGAAAAGATGGTTTTGAAGTACTCCGTGAATCCTGCCAATTCCCGTCGTACGGTAGGCGGCGCGCTTTTGTCGAGCTCTATTCTGTATATGGCTTTGACGGTAGCGGGGCGCCTGGTGAGGAGGACTACGCGGTCGGCTATGGAGATTGCTTCGGAGATATCGTGCGTGACCATTACGCAGCTTTTTTTCTCCGAGGACAATATCCTGAAGACGTCGTCCGACACGTACAGCCGCGTTTGAAAGTCCAGCGCCGAAAAGGGCTCATCCAACAGCGTAAGTCGCGGACGCGAAAGAAGAGTGCGTATCAAAGCCGCCCGCTGCCGCATGCCGCCGGAGAGTGCGGAAGGGTGCTTTTTTTTAAACTCCCCGAGCCCGTATTTATCCAAAAGCTCCTCCGCGTAACGCTCAGCCTCCCGCTTGTCCTGCTTTTCGATTTCCTGTGAAATCGTTACGTTTTTCAGGATATTACGCCACTCAAATAGCTGATCGCGCTGCGGCATATACGCAATTTTTACATTTTCCGGGAGGAGGACTTTTCCGCGTGAGGGCTTTATAAGCCCCGCCATTATTTTCAGAAGCGTCGTCTTCCCCGAGCCCGACGGACCGACAATTGCGGTAAATCCTCCCTCCTCTATGGTAAGGTCGACCCCCTTTATCGCTTCCGTTTCGCCGTCGGCGGAGTGGTAGATATAGGAGATGTCGATTAGTTCCATCAACTTCATTTTTCTTCCAGCAGTTCGATGGCTATCGAGTTGTCGATAATGTCTTCGAAGGGTACATCGCCCTCCAAAGTGCCCGCGAAACGAAGAATTTCCAAAAACTTCAGGTAGTCCTCCTCTTCCATTACCGGAGTGGTCTTGTAAGCGTCGATGGCTTTATAGGCGTCGATGGCTTTGGCGTTTAATTCGTCCGGGGTGTCGGGGAAGGAACTTCTTATGGATTTTGCTATCGTCATAGAGTCGTTTGAGGTTACGAATTCTATACCTTTTATAATTGCCCTCATAAACTTAATAACGGTGTTTCGGTTATCCGAAATATAGCTTTTGGTAGCCATAAAACAGGTATACGGTACTTCACCTGCGGCAGCTCCGACGGAGGAGAGAATATAACCTTTACCTGCCTCGGCATAGGTCGAAGCAACGGGTTCGAACATTGTGCACATATCTCCCGTTCCCGATTCGAACGCCGCCGTGATCAGGTCGAATTGAATGTCGTAGTTGATATGAACATCCCTTCCCTCCACCAAGCCGTTCAGGTATAGTGCGTACTCCAACGTCATTGCGGGCATGCCGCCCGGTCTTCCGCCGATTATCTCGGCGCCCCTGATTTTATCCCAGCTGAAATTTTCGATGGGCTCTCTGCCTATCAGAAAAGAGCCGTCCTTGTTGGTAAGCTGACCGAAGACGATGGGGTGGTCGTTGCTGCCGCCCGCGAGCACATAGATGGCTGCTTCCGGACCCATCAAACCGATGTCGGCTTGTCCGCTCATAACCGCCGTCATCGATTTATCGGCACCGCCCCCGTTTGTCAGCTCTACTTTAAGCCCTTCCTCTTCGAAATAGCCTTCGTTCATCGCGACATAAAGCGGGGCATAAAAGACCGAATGTGTTACTTCGTTTAATCGGACAGTCGTCATTTTGTCGTCGTCGGTACACGCCCCCAACCCGACGACGCCGAATACAGTCAAGACGACAATCAACAATATAGCTGCAAATTTTTTCATCTAATGACCTCCGAAATGAATTCACTACATACTATGACCGCCTTTCGGAAGTGAGTGACTGAAAAAAGTGCCGCTTACTCGCAAGAAGGTTTGATGTATCCGGACGAAACAAAAGAACAATGGGAAATAATGAATCAGCGTCGCAGGATCTTATTCTGAAGTGCATGACGCCATAAATTGTTCCCGGGGCGGCGGAAAGGGAAAGGCATAAAAGGAAATGCGCGGCGGTATCGCGACGCATGGCGGTATAGAAGCGGCACCCGAATCCCCGGAGAATTACCGAAATATTTTTAAAATATGATTTTCAGGTGAAGATTATTGAATTTTCAAAGAGTGTGTGGTATATTTTCATGTATGAACGGTACAGTGAAAAAATCCTCCGTTTATATTGCGCTTTTCGTGCTGATTACATTTTTTGCATTCGCCTCGGCTGTCGGAGCGAACACTTTCATATTCGAAAAAACCGTTGTTGAGGCTTCCGAAACAGAAACTTCGGTAGCCGAAAGCGCTAACTTTTCCGAAAACGCCTTCAAAAATAATCGAGCGACCGACGCACCGCGATTCGGCAATATTACTTATGACGTCGACTTTTCCGAAGGCATTATGCTGAGGCTTAATATCGAGGTGTTCAGCGATTTGACCAAGCTCACCACCGTTTCGGGGGAACACGTCGAACCGGGTAACGTAACCGAAGAAGAAAGCTTTATTTTGACGGACGGTTCGCTTAAACCGTCTACCGAGGGGGGCTCGGCGGGAGTTTACTCGCTGGAAGTTTGCTACTTTGATGCGATAACCGTCGTTGCAAGGAACACGGCAGGGGTCGAAAGTGAATATTCGATTGATTTGAAGGGGTTCGACAGGCAGGGAATAATCGAATACTATAATAAATTTGTCGCCGTCCGCTTGGAGCGCTATTCCGTCGAAAAGGGGATAGAATTAAATGCTGCTTTCGAAGCGCTGGAAATCGAATTCGAATCGGGCGGAGTTAATGAAAATCTGACCGCGGCAAAGCGCGCCGTCGACTCCGCGTTGAGCCCGAGCATTTCCGTTTCCGTAAAAAATCTTTCGTATTCCGACAATATTCCGACGGGGATTTCGATTTCGCCGCTTCCCTTTGACGGGTGCGATCTTATCGTAGGCGCGGGAGCCGCTCTCAATGTCGACGACGTGAATGCGGACGCCGAGACGGTTCTCGAGAGAAAGAGGGTCGCTCAGGGACTCAGCGGGTACAGAAACGCAGTCGTAGCGGCATTTTCGTTGAAATTGATGACGGGAGATGTCGAAAACAACCTCACGTCGACGGCGGAAATAGGCTTAAATCTTCCGATTTTTGCGGGGATTGCCAGGATTTACCGCTTTGAAGGCGGCACGATGGTACCTTTAAGAGCGGAAATCGAAGGCAACAGGATGATTTTTTACACCGACGCTTTGGGCGAATTCTACCTTGTTTCGGAGCGCGAATCTTCCTCACCCCAAGCGGATGGCGTCACGATAGGGGGGACATTCATACCCTCATCGACGTTGTGGATAGCGGGCGGCATTGTTGCGGGCGTAGCGGTTCTCGCCGGCGGAATTGCGCTGACTGTGCTTATTGTCCGCAACAAAAAAAGCCGCCGTTATTGATTTTTCTCAAACTTTTCCCGTCGGTCGACAGGTTTTTTCCAAAGCCGACGCATTTTGCCGCGTTTGGTTGCCTTTAAGATTTTAAAGTGATATAATCGCCCCGATGAAAGCCGTTCTGAAAGGGGTCGGACTCTTTTTAAAGCAGGAAATCGTGTTGGCAGCGGCAGTCGTGCTTGCCGTTGTTTCGATGTGCTTTGTACCGCCCGACCCGGGATACGCCGAGTATACAGATTGGGATACGATATGCCTTTTGTTTACGTTGATGGCGGCGATGAAGGGCTTTCAAAGGGCGGGGCTGTTTTCGTTTTTGGCAGGTAAACTTTTAAAAAAAGCCAATACTTCGTTGAAAATACAGGCGGTATTGGTGTTTTTGCCGTTTGTATTAAGTATGTTTATAACCAACGACGTAGCTTTGATAACGTTCGTTCCGTTCGCATTGACGGTTTTAAAAAAAGCCGGGCTGGAAAAGTTTATCGTACCCGTCGTGGTTTTGCAGACCATAGCCGCTAACCTCGGAAGCATGCTGACGCCGATGGGCAATCCGCAAAATCTTTACATATTCAATGTTTCCGGCATCGGCTTCGGCGAATTGATCCTGACGATGCTGCCGTACGGAGTCTTGGCGGCGGTAATGTTGACGGGATCGCTGTTTTTGACCCGGTCGGAAGCAGTGACGGAGGTCGCCGCGGTTGAAAAGCCCGGGAACGCTTTCAGATTGGGCTGGCCTGCCGTTGCGTTCGTATTGGCGGTGTTGTCGCTGTTTAATCTGATACCTTCACCGATACTTGCCGGCTGTATGTTGCTGTTTTTGCTGATAGCGGACAGGGATTCATTAAAAAAAGTCGATTATTCGTTGCTGATAACCTTCATAGCCTTATTTATTTTCATAGGCAATGTCGGCAGAATTCCCGAATTCAGGAGCTTTTTATCGGAAATTTTAGAAGGCAAAGTCATGATAATGGGCGTCGCCCTCAGCCAGATAATCAGCAACGTACCCGCGGCACTATTGCTTTCCGGGTTCACTTCCGAGTGGCACGAGATACTTATCGGAGTCAATTTGGGCGGGCTCGGTACCCTTATCGCCTCTATGGCAAGCCTCATCTCATACAAAGCCGTCGCCAAGGACTATCCCGCCGCTAAATTCAAATACATCTTGCGTTTTACGCTATTCAACGCCGCATTTTTGGGAGTATTGATAGGCTTGTATTATCTTCTCGCCGCACTCTGACGATGATTGATAATGATAGGCAGAAATTGTCCGTGATACGAAAAACCTGACCCGATAACAGGTAATACATAATATACAAGCTAAAAGTGCAATAGATAAATAAAACAGTATAAGATAATATCAATATATTTAATACTATTTAAACCGCTTGTCCGAAACAAAGTTTATTTTTTGTTATCCAGCAAATTCAGTAGGGATTCTTGATACACTTCGTCGTGTTCGTCGAAAAGCGCCAAAAGACGTTTTTGTTTATCGTTCAATCTTATGGAAGAGTCTGAACCGGAGTAAAAATCTTCTTTTCCGATCAGATAATCAACCGAAACATCAAAGAAATCAGCCAAAGCAATCAATTGTTCCAGCGACGGTTGCGTTCTGGCGTTCTCCCAGTTATTGTACGTCCCCTGACTGACATTGAATATTTTGGCAATCTCTCTCTGAGAAAGTTTCTTTTCGCTTCTAAGTTCAAATAGCCTGATCATGGTGGTCTCTCTGATAAATATAGTATCAATTTTTTTAATAAAAGTATTGACATATCAGAAAAATTGTTCTAATATAACTATAATTGATTAGAAAACTTAATCAAAAAAATTAGCCGTATAAACCGTACCGAAGATGTTGTGTTAAAATTAAAAAACGCGATTGCCGCTTGACAACCCATCGGGTTGCGATTAGAATAAAAATAATAAGAATAACCACAGTTAATATACAACTAATCTATGATATAGCGGAGGGGGAAAAGTTCCATTATCTTTTCCTAAAACAAAAATTCGCCGATAGCGGAATATTGGTTTAAAAACATATATTAAGAGGTGAAAGCTATGAAAAAGAAGTCATTTCTTGTCATCGCCGTTTTGTGCTTGGCGTTGCTGTTTACGGCAACCATTGTCGCGTGTACGGGCGACGGCGACACCGACGAAACTCCGGGCAACACCGACGTGACGCCCGGCGGCGACGATGTGACGCCCGGCGGCGATGACGTGACACCCGGCGGCGATGACGTGACTCCCGGCGGCGATGACGTAACACCGGGCGGCGATGACACGGGAATAACACCCGAAGGCGAATTTACGTTTACCGATCTTGGAAACGATCAATGGAGTGTAGCCAAATATAACGGTAACCGCGCGCACGTCGTTATTCCATCTACATATAAGGGCGGCGCCGTTGTTGCCATAGGCGACGAAGCTTTCGGCGGCGATACACCTATGAACTTAAAGCTAAAATCGGTGGTAATACCCGATTCTGTGACGACTATAGGTGAATATGCTTTCTGTTACTGTATGGGCTTGACTTCTGTAGAAATTCCCGATTCAGTTACAACGATAGGGGAAGGTGCTTTTGGTGGCTGTATAGGGTTGACTTCGATCACTATCGGGGAATACGTGACGGCAATAGGTGAATATGCTTTTGTAGCTTGCTATAAATTAGTAGAGATTTATAACAAAAGTAACTTAAATCTGACGGCCGGAAGCGAGGAGTATGGCTGGGTCGGATTGTATGCAAAAAATATTTATACCGAAGAAAACGAATCCAAACTTTCCCATACCGACGACGGATATATATTCTACTACAACGGAAGCGACGGATATTTGATGAGCTATTGCGGTGACGAAACCGAATTGACTTTACCCGACAGTTTTACGGCATATGACGGCACAACGGTAAGTCCATACGGAATATATCAATATGCTTTTTCAATATATGTTTTTCCAAATTATGATCTGACATCTGTCGATATTCCTGATTCCGTGACGGAGATAGGAAATTCTGCCTTCGCGTATTGCACCAGCCTTACCTCGGTAACAATCGGTGATTCGGTAACGACAATCGGGGGTTATGCCTTCTCTGGTTGCACCGGGCTGGCATCGGTGGTAATTCCCGATTCTGTAACGGCGATCGGTAATTATGCCTTCGATGGTTGCACTGGGCTGGCATCGGTGGTAATTCCCGATTCTGTAACGGCGATCGGAGATTCTGCCTTCGCGTATTGCACCAGCCTTACCTCGGTAACAATCGGTGATTCGGTAACGACAATCGAGTGTTATGCCTTCTCGGGTTGCGACAACTTACAACAAATCAATTGGGATGCAGTGGCTGTAAACGATTTTGATTATTACGACGATGTTTTTTATAATTCCGGCACGGCAAACGGCATGACCGTTACTTTTGGTGACAGAGTACAGCGCATACCCTCTCATGCCTTCGATAATTGCGCCAGTCTAACCTCGGTGACGATCGGTGATTCGGTAACGACGATCGGGGATTCTGCTTTCGCTTATTGCGATAGCCTGACTTCGGTGACGTTCAAGGATGCAAATGGTTGGCAGGTTTCGCTAAATGAATCGTTCGATGAATATACTCCGCTGCCCGCCGAGAGTTTAGCCGATCCCGCTATGGTGGCGCAATATCTGAAAGATTATTCTGATTACCGGTACTATATTCGAAAGGTTTAATGCGGCGGAACATCGGCGAATTTACGGCGCGGAGAGGTTTTCCTCTCCGCGTCTTCGCATTACATTATGAGGGCATTCGAGGCTTTTGTCTCTCTCGTCAGTTTTGCGTAAAAGGAAAACCCGGCGGCGAAGGCAGCAGAAAAATAAACCGAAACGAAGATAATGTTTGAAAGGGGATGTTTGATGTGGTATAATCTTTTCGGAGAGCGCTCGGGTAGAAAGGAGAGCGCTCAAATATAAAGCGCTTCCCGACGGAAACCTGTGCGGATAAAACCGCCCCGATCAAAAGAGCGCGATTGAAAACGGAGAGACTTATGCCCGAAATTTACGAATTGGCGGTAATCGGCGGCGGACCTGCCGGATACAGAGCCGTTGAAAAGGCGAAAAACCACTTTAAAACGGCGATTTTTGAGGAAAAATTCGTCGGGGGCGTTTGCCTTAACGAAGGCTGCGTGCCGACGAAGACGCTTCTTCATATAGCGCGCGATATCGCTTCGGCGCAGGCGCTCGCGGGTTACGGTTATGCGATTTCGGGAGAGCCCGACACAAAAAAAATCAACCGCAGGAAAGAAAAAGTCATAAAAATTCTGCGCGCGGGAGTTGCCGAAAGTCTGAAGGGAGCCGACTTTTTCAACGAAAGAGCCGTCGTCAAGAGAATGTCCTGCGGCAGGTTTGTCGTGGAAACCGGGGAAAGACAAATAGAAGCCGAGCGGCTGCTGATAGCGACGGGTTCGTCGGCGGTGCTGCCACCTGTCGAGGGGCTTTCCGAAGCCGTACGGGCGGGCGTCGCGGTGACCGCTGCCGGGGCGCTGGAGCTCGACATCGTACCGCGTCGTTTTGTCGTCATCGGCGGCGGCGTCATAGGTACGGAGATGGCTTCGATCTACTCCGCTTTCGGCTCGTCCGTAAGCGTCGTCGAGGGGGCGGAGCGGCTGATCCCCGCGATGGATCGGGAGCTCGGCGACTATCTCGGTAAAGCTTTTGCAAAGCGCAAAATCGAAGTCTTCACCTCGGCGTCAGCCGAAAAAATCGTGCCGTCGGAAGATGGTTACAAGTTGATTATTTCTGTTTCCGGGGAGAGGAAGGAGCTTCCTTTCGACAGGCTTCTGATAGCTGCCGGAAGGCGCGCGAACACTTCGGGGATAGGGCTCGAATCCATAGGAGTAAAAATCGAACGCGGTATAGTTACCGACGAATATATGCGTACTTCGGTTCCCAAAGTCTGGGCTTCGGGAGACGTAAACGGGAAAATGATGCTTGCACATAAAGCTTATCGAGAGGCGGACGCAGCTGTTTCGGACATGCTGGGGAAGCCTTATAAGGTGCGTTACGACACCGTTCCGGAGGCGGTCTACACCATCCCGGAGGTCGCCGAGGCAGGCATGCAGGAAGCGGATAAGCCGGGGGCAAAAGTCAGAAAAATCCCCGCTTCGTATTCGGCAAGATACGTTGCGGAAAGCGACTCCCGTGACGGCTTTGTAAAGCTGGTGACGGTGGACGGAGTGCTGAGGGGAGTGCAGCTGGCGGTGCCGTATGCCACCGAGATAGTTGCGACGGCTACGGCGCTGATAGAAAAGGGTGCAACGGAAGCGGAACTTTTGAAATTGTGCTTCCCGCATCCCAGCGTTTCGGAGCTTTTACTTAATTAGCTCCTCCCTGCCGCTTTGCCGCATTCAATCGGTTCGGCAGGAGCCGAACTTACTATTAATCGGGATAATAAATATACTTAAATAAGGAGGATTCGGGAGTATGACGCGCGGGAAAGAGAAGAAAAACGGTAAAATCTCTTCCGATCGGCAAGTAGCGGTTTCGGGGGAAGTGTATGAAAGTGCGGGAGACGTCGTACAAACCGGCGGAGCCGAAACGGATAAAACCGCCGGCGGCACGAAAGCGGTGCGGTTTCAAAGCTTTTCCGAAAGAGTGGCACTGACTGTCGCAATGCTGGTGCTTGCGGTATATGTCGTGGTGATGGGCGGAGCGGCTTTTTCGCGCTTCAGAAACGGCGAAAATATCTATTTTGACTACAAAGTTGCACGTTTTGCCGAAGAAAACGAGGATGAGGAAAAGGGTGGCGTCGTATTTGTGGGCGACTCCATCACCGACTTTCTCGATCTTGATAAATTCTATCCCGGGCTTGATGCCGTCAACAGGGGGATCTCCGGCGACCTCACTATCGGGCTCAAACGCCGCATGGATGTTTCGATTTTCGACCTCGAACCCCGCCTTGTCGTATTGCTTATAGGAGTCAATGACCTGGGAAGGCGTACCGCTCCCGAGAAAGTGGCTGCAAACCTTATCGATATCATCTCCGAAATCCGGGAAAGGCTTCCCGGGACGAAACTTATCGTGCAATCCGTCTACCCCGTCAGCGAAAGATGGGGCAAAGCCTACTTTAAAAGGGTGGCGCCGGGGGTGATAAAGGTCAACGAAGTCATTTCGGAGGCCTCGGCGGAGTACGGATACACCTATGTAAACGTCTATGACGAGCTGGTCGACGGGCGCGGCAGACTCCGCGACGAGCTGAATAACGACGGACTGCACCCGAACGATAAGGGTTATGAGGTCGTATCCGAAGTCCTTCGTCCGATAATCGACGAGGTTCTGGCTGGGTAGATGTCCCGCGCGGTTTTCGCCCCCGCTTTTTATATGAGGCTATTTCGGAAGCTTCGGCGGTAAAGGTATATCGCGAGCTTTAACAGAATGGCTGCCCTCTCGCCGCACGGCGAGGCGTGCGGCGCGAAATTTAAATTCAGGAAAATATTTAATATTTTTATCGTTGAAAGGCGTCTTCCGACGTCTTTTTCCTTTTATTAAATTTATAAGACAAGAATTTTAATATCGTATAGTTGTCGGCTTGATTATAAGTTTTGTTTTTCGCGCGAGAGTGGCGGCGCCGAACCTGAGAAGATTTAAGGCAAAATGAATACGACATGCAATTATTCAAAAAAATCGAATAAATTAATAAAAATATTCAAAATTGTCCCCTTCAAATCGTTGCTTTATGCAGAGCGAAGGTTTATAATTGTGCTATAAAATGCGGAGGCATCAAGCATGGATAAAAAGATCAAAAAGATAGTACTTGCATATTCGGGCGGGCTGGACACGTCAATAATCATTCCTTGGCTGAAGGAAAACTACGACAACCCCGAAATAATCGCCGTCAGCGGTGATGTGGGACAGGGCACCGAGCTTGACGGGCTGGAAGAAAAAGCCATAAAGACGGGTGCGTCGAAATTGTATGTGCTGGACCTCAAAGAACAATTCGTCACCGACTATGTATTCCCGACGCTGAAAGCGGGCGCGAAATACGAAGACTACCTTCTCGGCACGGCGTTTGCGCGTCCGATAATTGCCAAAGGTATTGTCGATATAGCTATAAAAGAGGGCGCCGACGCCATCTGCCACGGCTGCACCGGGAAGGGCAACGACCAGGTAAGGTTCGAATTGACGATAAAAGCGTTCGCTCCCGATATGAAGATAATCGCCCCGTGGCGTATCTGGGACATAAAGAGCAGGGAAGAGGAAATAGCCTACGCCGAGGCACACAACGTGCCCCTCAAAATCAACCGCGAGACCAACTACTCCAAGGATAAGAATCTTTGGCACCTCTCGCACGAAGGACTGGATCTCGAGGATCCCGCCAATGAACCGCAATACGAAAAGAAAGGCTTTCTAGAAATGGGCGTCAGCCCCGTCGAAGCTCCCGACAAACCCACCTATGTGACAATAGACTTTGAAAAGGGTATCCCGGTAGCGGTTGACGGCGAAAAGCTGGATCCCGTAGCGTTGGTCTATAAATTGAACGAGCTCGGCGGCAAAAACGGCATAGGGCTTCTGGATATCGTCGAAAACAGGTTGGTCGGCATGAAGTCGAGGGGCGTCTACGAGACCCCCGGCGGAGCCATTCTCTACCGCGCCCACGAGATTTTGGAGACAATAACTCTTGACAGGGACACCGCCCATTACAAAGCCATTGTGGCTCAGCAATTTGCCGAGCAGGTCTACTTCGGAAAGTGGTTCACACCGCTCAGAGAAGCGCTGTCGGCATTCGTCGACAAGACGCAGGAAAACGTCACCGGCACCGTCAGGTTGAAGCTTTACAAAGGAAACATCATCAACGCGGGCGTCGAATCTCCCTACTCGCTGTACAACCCCGAGTTTGCTACGTTCGACGAGGACGAAGTGTACGACCAGAAAGATTCCGCGGGCTTTATAAACCTGTTCGGTCTTCCTCTGACAGTGCGTGCGTTGATGGAGAAGTCACTGAAAAAATGATTTATTCGGTAGCTTAAACTACTAAAATATAGGAGTAATATGAGTGATCTATGGTCGGCAAGGTTCAGCGCCGAAGCCGATGAGAAGCTGAAAAAATTCAACTCGTCGATAGCTGTCGACGGGTTGATGTATAAAGAGGATATAGCAGGTTCGGTAGCTCACGCTACAATGCTTGCACGTCAAGGCATCATTTCAGCGAGTGACGCCGCGCTTATTACAGAAGGGCTCAACGGTATTCTTTCAGACATTCAGTCGGGTGCGTTGAAAATCGATCCCGAGGCGGAAGACATCCATATGTTTATAGAAGGCGAGCTCACTAATAGGATTGGGGAGGCGGGAAAACGTCTTCATACCGCGCGCTCCCGTAACGACCAGGTGGCGACCGATTTTAAGCTGTACCTGAAAAATCTTTCGGGCGAGGTAAAAAGCTGCTTGCTTACTTTTATCGGGACGCTTTACGAATTGGCAAAGACCCACACCGACTATATTCTTCCCGGGTACACCCATCTTCAACGGGCGCAGCCGATAACGCTCGCGCATCATCTCCTTGCTTATTGCGAGATGTTCATGCGCGACTATTCGAGGTTTTCCGATGCCGTAAAGCGCATGGACTACTGCCCGTTGGGGTCGGCGGCGCTTGCCGGGACGACTTATGACATCGACAGGACGCTTACGGCAAAACTTTTAGGCTTTTCGGCTCCCGTATCGAACTCGCTTGACGGCGTTTCCGACCGCGACTATGCATCGGAACTGACATTTGCGGCTGCCCTCGGCATGACCCATCTGACACGGCTTGCCGAAGAGGTCATTTTATGGTGTTCGTGGGAGTTTCGGTTCATGGAGCTGAATGACTCCTTCGCGACGGGTTCGTCTATCATGCCGCAAAAGAAGAATCCCGATGTTGCCGAGCTTGTGAGAGGAAAATCGGGAAGAGTTTACGGGGCATTAATTTCTCTTCTGACGATATTGAAAGGGCTTCCGCTTGCGTACAACAAAGATCTCCAGGAAGACAAGGAAGCGGCGTTTGACGCACTCAAAACCTTCCTTAATTGTTTGGAGATTTTTGCTCCGATGCTCGCTTCCTCCGTTTTCAACCGCGAAAATATGTTGAATGCCGCCAAAAAGGGGTATATTAACGCCACGGACATGGCGGACTACCTCACCAAAAAGGGGATGCCCTTCCGCTCCGCATACAAGGTTGTTGGAGAATTGGTTTCCGAGGCGAATAAGGCGGGAAAGGGACTGGAGGAGTTTGAATTGGAGGAGTTAAGGAAGCACTCGGAGCTCTTCGAAGAGGACGTTTATGAGGCGATAGACCTTAAAACCTGCCTTTCAAAGCGGGTCTCCTATGGCGGTCCGGCAGATATCGAAAGGCAACTAAAACGCGTCGAGGAGTTTTTAAGTGACTGAAATATTTATAGACGGCTGGCAGGGGACGACGGGACTGAAAATCATTTCCCGCCTGAAAGAGCGCGACGACCTTAAAGTCGTAGTTTTGGAAGGCGAAGAGAGAAAATCGCTTTCTTCGCGCGTTCGGGCTATCGAAAAAGCCGACATAACGGTGCTGTGCCTTCCCGACGCCGCCGCAAAAGAAATTGTCGCCTGCGTCCCCGAATATGTAAGGATAATAGACGCTTCGACGGCGCACAGAACCGACCCGGAGTGGGCGTACGGAATGCCGGAACTCGGATCGGAATACAGGGAGCGCATCGCTTCCTCGAACCGCGTCGCCAACCCGGGCTGCCATGCTTCCGGGGTAATAGCGATTTTATATCCGTTGATAAAAACCGGAGTTTTGGCTCCCGAAAGCCTTTTATCGGTTACCTCAATCACCGGTTACTCGGGCGGCGGTAAGAGCATGATCGCCGATTACGAAGAAAAGGGGTATCGTTATCCGAGAGCGTATGCGCCGCTGCAGACGCACAAGCATCTGCCGGAAATAAGCTTTGTAACGGGGCTTAAAACGCCTCCCGTTTTTCTTCCGATAGTCGAACCGTTCTACTCCGGAATGGCGGTGACAATTCCCCTTCACGGGGCACAGCTGAAAGGCGCAGCCTCTCCCGAAGAGCTGAAAGCCTTATACCGAAATTTCTATACCGAAGGAGTGATCGGTGTGGGAGAAGGTTTCGTCGGGGGCTTCCTCGACGCCGGCTTAAAGCACGGAAAGGATGACATGCTGATTTCCGTCGACGGCGGTGAAAGGATGACGGTAACCGCCGTTTTCGACAACCTCGGCAAGGGGGCGTCGGGCGCCTGTATACAAAATATGAACATCATGCTCGGTACAGACGAGAAAAAAGGATTAAAATTATGACAGAATTCATAGAAGGCGGAGTTACCGCCGCAAAAGGCTTCCTGGCGGGCGGCATTCACGCAGGTATCAGAAAAAACCGTTCCAAGCGCGATTTGGCGATGATTTTCTGCAAAAAAAGAGCCGCAGCTGCTGCCGTTTATACGACGAATCTCGTCAAAGGCGCTCCCCTCGAAGTCACCCGTCGCCACATCTCGGACGGGTATGCGCGCTGCATACTTTGTAACTCGGGAAATGCCAACACCTGCAATGAAAACGGCATAGAAATCGCCGAAAAAAGCTCGGAGCTAGTCGGAATCGCACTGAATATCGAGCCTTCGGACGTCATTGTAGCCTCGACGGGAGTTATCGGTCAGCCGCTGTCGACGGCGCCGTTTGAAAGAGGAATACCGCTTCTGAAAGAGGCGCTTTCGGAAGGGAAAGAGGGTTCCGCCCAAGCCGCGGAAGCGATAATGACGACGGATACGGTCATAAAGGAAGTCGCCGTAAAAAGCGTTATAGCCGAAAAAGAAGTAGTCGTCGGAGGTATTGCCAAAGGTTCCGGCATGATAAATCCCAATATGGCGACGATGCTTGTTTTCGTGACCACCGACGCCGCCATCACCCCCGAAATGCTGCAAAAAGCCGTTTCGGAAGACGTCAGGGACTCCTTCAATATGGTGACGGTGGACGGCGACACGTCGACAAACGACATGTTCGTCGTGATGGCTTCCGGCGAGG
The DNA here is from genome assembly GCA_944362765.1 of uncultured Clostridia bacterium. Classification (GTDB taxonomy): domain Bacteria; phylum Bacillota; class Clostridia; order Christensenellales; family DTU072; genus Stercoripulliclostridium_A. Next base: position 21,861 of record CALVTP010000001.1, read on the forward strand.
CGGGTAACGACATGATTTCAGCCGAGGGCGAGGCTTTCGAGGCGTTTAAAAGGGCGCTCTCCGCGGTCACCAAAAAGCTTTGCAAGATGCTGGCAGGCGACGGAGAAGGGGCGACTAAGGCTCTTATATCACGAGTTTCGGGAGCCCGAACCAAAGAAATTGCAAGGATTGCGGCGAAAGCCGTCATAGGCAGCGCGCTGGTAAAGGCGGCGTTTTTCGGCGCCGACGCCAATTGGGGGCGGGTGCTTTGTGCGCTGGGGTATTCCGGAGCCGGGATAGACCCCGATAAGATAGACGTGTCGTTTTCTTCTCGGGCAGGAAGTATCGATGTCTGCAAAAACGGACGAGGCGTCACCTTTTCGGAGGAGCTTGCAAAGACAATTCTTTCCGAAAAAGAAATCACTACCGAAATAAATTTGAACGACGGGACGGAGAGCGCCGAGGCGTGGGGGTGCGACCTCACTTACGATTACGTCAAAATCAACGGCGACTACCGCACCTGAAACGGAGGAAATATGAAGATATCAAATCAAAGCAAAGCCGAAATTTTGCTGGAAGCGCTGCCGTACATCAAAAAATACGCCGGAGAAACGGTGGTTATCAAATACGGCGGCAGCGCCATGACCGACGAAAACCTTAAAAAGATGGTGGTAAAAGACATCGTTTTGTTGAGGCAGATAGGCGTCAATTGCGTAGTCGTGCACGGCGGCGGACCGGAAATTTCGGCGACGCTAGGTAAAATCGGCGTCGAAACGCGCTTCGTGAACGGGCTTCGCGTGACCGACGAAGAGAGTATCGGCGTAGTGCAGATGGTGCTTGCCGGTAAAATCAACAAGGATCTCGTAGCGTTGTTCGGTTCGATGGATTCGAAAGCGTTGGGGCTTTGCGGGATAGACGGAAAACTTCTGGAGGCAGAGCCGCTCGATCCCTCTTTGGGATACGTCGGAGCCGTTAAAGCAGTCGATCCGAAGCCGATCCTGGACGCCTTGGAAAGAGGATATATCCCCGTCGTGGCGCCTCTCGGGATAGGGGCGGACGGCAAGGTCTACAACATAAACGCGGATACCGCCGCCGCAAGGATAGCGGGCGCTCTCCGCGCGAAGTCCTTCATCAACATGACCGACGAAAAGGGCATTCTGAGGGACAAAGACGAGCCCTCCAGCCTCATCCGTGAGGTCTCCGCCTCGGAAGCCGGCGAACTCATTTCCGAAGGAATAGTCTCCGGCGGAATGACTCCGAAGGTGCGCTGTTGCATAGAAGCCATCCGCCGCGGCGTAGAAAAGGTGTTCATCATCGACGGCAGAGAGCCGCATTCGCTTATCATAGAAGTGCTCTCCGACGAAGGCATAGGCACGATGTTTTATTGAGGTGTAAAATGAAGCATTTATTGAAGTTATCCGATTTAAGCCCTCGCGAAATTACCGACATTTTGAATCTTGCCGACCAATTGAAGTTCGAAAAGTACAACGGCGAAATGAAACCTTACCTTCAAGGGAAGACATTAGGAATGATCTTCACGAAGGCTTCGACGAGAACGAGGGTTTCATTTGAAGTGGGCATGTACCAGCTGGGCGGAAACGCGCTGTTTTTGTCGGGCGCCGATATGCAGATAGGGCGCGGGGAACCCGCCGAAGACACCGCACGCGTGCTGTCGAAGTATCTGGACGGCATTATGATAAGAACATATAAGCAGGAAGAAGTGGAAAAGCTTGCCGAGTTCGGGAATATCCCCGTCATAAACGGGCTGACCGACTACTGTCATCCCTGCCAGGTGCTGGCGGATCTTATGACGATCCGCGAGCGGAAGGGCTCCTTCAAAGGTAAAAAACTGACCTTCATCGGCGACGGCAACAATATGGCTAACTCCCTTATCGTGGGGGCGGTGAAGATGGGTATGGAGATCGCCGTTGCTTGTCCGAAGGGCTTCGAACCGGATTCCGAAATCATAAAATGGGGAACCCAAAACGGCACTGTCACGATAACAGACGACGTCCGCACCGCGGCGGAAGGTGCCGATGTGATGTATACCGACGTCTGGGCGAGCATGGGGCAGGAGAAGGAAGCCGAAGAAAGAACGGTAGCCTTCAAAGGCTTCTGTATCGACTCGGGATTGATGAAACTTGCCAAAAAGGACGCGATGGTTTTGCATTGTCTTCCCGCTCATCGCGGAGAGGAAATTACCGCCGAGGTTCTGGAGGCTCACGCCGACGAAATTTTTGCGGAGGCGGAAAACCGTCTGCACGCCCAAAAAGCCGTCATGGTGACATTGATGGGCGGAAGGAAACAGTAACGGCATTTTCGGATAAAACTACTTTGCGATCGGCGTCGAAAAGGCGGTAATCGGCTGCGATTGCCGGCTGCGGGGCGGATCACGGGAGAAAGTATGGATAAATATTTGGTTTTGGAAAACGGGAACGTTTACAAAGGAAAGGCGTTCGGACATACGGGAGACTCCGTCGGCGAGTTGGTGTTCACGACTGCCGTCGTCGGCTATACCGAAACGCTCACCGACCCGACCTACGCGGGTGAGATAGTCATGCAGACTTTCCCCGAGATAGGAAACTACGGAGTAATGTACGAGGACATGGAATCGGACGCAATAACCGCGGCGGGTTACGTCGTCTCCGGTTATTGCGATAAGCCTTCCAATTTCAGAACGGACACCGATATCGACTCCTTCCTGAAAGAACACGGAACGCCGGGACTTTACGGTATAGACACCCGCGCCGTTACGGCGGTAATCCGCAACGCCGGGGTGATGAATGCGGCGATAGTCTCCGATCCCGCCGGCGTCGATTTTGACAAGCTTCGCGGTTATAAAATCAATTGCGTCGCGGCGGGCACAAAAGAGGAGGTCGTTTACGAACCTGAAAAGGCGCTTTTTACGGTAGTATTATTTGATTACGGCGTGAAAAAGAGCATTGTTGCAAACCTGTTGAAACACGGCTGCCGCGTCATAAAAGTGCCTCGGAGCACCTCCGTACAGCGCGTCAGGGAACTTTCCCCGGACGGGATAGTGCTTTCAAACGGACCCGGAAATCCCGCCGAATACAAAAAAGAGATAAAAACGGTTTCCGCGCTTATCGGGTATAAGCCGATCTTCGGTATCGGGCTCGGGCATCAGCTGGCGGCATTGGCGACGGGCGCGAAGGTAAGGAAGTTGAAGTACGGGCACCGCGGCGGCAACCGACCCGTCAGGGAAACGGCTACCGGGCGCACATTCGTTGTCGCCGAAAACCACGGCTATACCGTGGATATAAACTCTTTGAAAGCGGGTGTGCCGAGTTATCTGGACGCCAACGACGGCAGCCCCGAGGGGATAAATTATCCCGAAGCGGGCATGATGACGACGGCGTTTTACCCTGAAGCCGTCGCAGTACCGAAGGATATGAAAAAACCCTTCGACGAATTCGACAAATTGATGAAAGGAGGTAAACGCTGATGCCTCGCGACCCTAAAATCAAGAAAGTATTGGTTATCGGTTCGGGACCTATTGTCATAGGGCAGGCGGCGGAGTTCGACTATGCGGGAACGCAGGCTTGCCGCGTTCTGAAGGCGGAAGGGATAAAAGTGGTACTGGTCAACTCCAACCCCGCGACGATAATGACCGACTCGGCGCTTGCGGACGCCATCTACACCGAGCCGCTGACGCTGGAAACGGTCAAGCGTATCATTATAAAAGAAAAGCCCGATTCGGTTCTCGGGACTTTGGGCGGACAGACCGGTCTCACGCTGTCGATGCAGCTTGAAAAAGAGGAGTTTCTGAAGGCGCATAAGGTGCGCCTCATCGGTACCGACGCAAACTCCATATGTCTTGCCGAAGACAGAGAGCTCTTCAAAGAGACGATGGAGTCCATCAATATGCCCTGTATCCCGTCGGACATCGCTTCGACGGTGGAGGAGGCGCTTCTTGCGGCGGAAAAGACAGGCTACCCCGTCATAGTGCGTCCGGCGTTTACGCTTGGCGGTAACGGCGGCGGCGTCGCCTACTCCGCGGAGCAGTTAAAGGAGGTAGCTGCGGGAGGGCTGGAAGCGTCGCCGATATCGCAGATCCTCGTCGAAAAGTATATTTACGGCTGGAAGGAGATAGAGTTCGAAGCCATCCGCGATGCGGCAGGCAATACAATAGCCGTCTGCAGCATGGAAAACGTCGACCCCGTCGGCGTACACACCGGCGACTCGATAGTCGTGGCGCCTGCGCTGACGCTTTCCGACAAAGAGTACGAAATGCTTCGCGCCGCTTCCATAGATATCGTCACCAGGCTGAATATTATAGGCGGGTGTAACTGCCAATACGCGTTGGATCCCGAATCGATGCGCTTTGCCGTCATCGAGGTCAACCCCAGGCTGTCGCGTTCGTCGGCGCTTGCGAGTAAAGCTACCGGATATCCGATAGCGAAAGTGGCGACGAGGTTGGCGCTCGGGTACACCCTGGACGAAATAAAAAACGAAGTCACCGGGAAGACATCGGCGTGCTTCGAACCTTCCGTCGATTACATCGTCTGCAAGTTCCCGAAGTGGCCCTTCGACAAATTCGTCTACGCCGACAGAACGCTCGGCACGCAGATGAAAGCTACCGGCGAAGTGATGAGCATAGCGCCTTCCTTCGAAGCGGCGGTCATGAAGGCGGTGCGCGGTGCCGAAATAGGAGTCGACACTCTGAACATGCCCTCCATTCAGGGAATGGACGTCGAAAAATTGATGGCGGCGTCGGACGACAGAAGGCTTTTTGCCGTCTTTAAAGCGTTAAAAGAAGGGATGCCGCCGGAGCGCATATACGACATCACGAAGATAGACAAATTCTTCTTATATAAGCTTAAAAACCTTGCCGACTACGAAAAGAGCATAGAAGGGCGTACGCTTAGCAAAGAGGAGTATCTCGAAGGAAAACGCTATGGCTACACCGACAAGGCGTTGGAGCGCATTTCCGGCAATAAGGTTCCCGAACATCGCAATGCGGTATACAAAATGGTAGATACGTGCGCAGCGGAGTTCGACGCCGAGACCCCTTACTTCTATTCTTCCTACGGCGACGAGGACGAGGCGCCGAGGCACATCGATCCCGAAAAGAAGAGGGTTCTGGTGCTGGGATCGGGACCGATAAGGATAGGTCAGGGCATAGAGTTCGACTACTCGAGCGTCCATTGCGCGTGGGCTATAAAGCGGCTGGGGTACGAGGTGAGCATAATAAACAACAACCCCGAGACGGTGTCCACCGACTTCGACGTTGCGGACAGGCTCTATTTCGAGCCGCTGACTCCGGAGGATGTCGACAACGTCATTGCCGTCGAAAAGCCCATAGGAGTCGTCGTCGCTTTTGGCGGTCAGACGGCGATAAAGCTGACAAAGCACCTCGACGAAAAGGGAGTAAAAGTGCTCGGAACTTCCGCCGACGGCATCGACAAAGCCGAGGACAGGGAGCGCTTCGACAAGCTTTTGGAAGAAGTGGGCTTCAAGCGTCCGAAGGGCTACGGCGTCACCAACATGTCCGACGCCGTACAGGTGGCGGAGAGTCTCGGGTATCCCGTGCTGGTCAGACCTTCTTACGTAATCGGCGGACAGAATATGACGATAGCCTATAACGACGCCGACGTCGAGGAGTATATGGGCTTGATCTTGCAGTCGGGAGTCGATTCGCCGGTACTTATCGACAAATATCTGATGGGGACGGAGCTCGAAGTCGACGTAATTTCCGACGGCGAAGACGTCCTGATGCCCGGCATCATGCAGCACATCGAGCGCGCCGGCATACACTCCGGAGACTCGATAGCCGTCTATCCTCCTTATAATATAGGCGACGTCATGCGCGAAAAGATAGTCGACTGTTCGACGAGGCTGGCGCTCCTTCTCGGAACAAGGGGTTTGGTCAACATCCAGTACGTCATCTACGAAAACGAACTTTATGTCATCGAAGTCAATCCCAGGGCGTCGAGGACTATACCGTATCTAAGTAAAGTCACCGGTATTCCGATGGTCGATATCGCCACTCACATCATGCTCGGCGGCAAACTGAAGGATCTTGGTTACGAAACGGGGCTTCAGAAGACTGTGCCGTACGTCACCTGCAAAGTACCGGTATTTTCATTCGAAAAGATCAGGAACGTCAACTCCGTTCTGGGTCCCGAGATGAAATCGACAGGCGAAGTGCTGGGAGTCGGGAAAACGCTTGTCGAGGCGCTTTTCAAAGGACTGACCGCGGCAGGGTTTAAAATTGACATCAACAAGGAAAACCGCGGCGTTTATATTTCGGTGAGGGACGTCGACAAGTACGACGCATTGAAGCTTGCGAAGAAGTTTCTTGATCTCGGTATCACCATCTACGCCGAAGGCGCCGCCGCCGAAGTGGTGCACGAATTGGGCTCCGACTGCGTAGAAGTCACCGGCGAAGAAATCTATCCGCTCCTGGAAGAAGGGAAGATAGATTACATCGTCTCCACCGTTTCCAACGCGAGAACCGCCGTCGATAAGTATATAAAACTCCGGACGCGCGCCATTCAGATGGGAGTGGCATGCATGACCTCTCTCGACACCGCAAATGCGCTCGCCGACATTCTGGCTTCCCGTTTCACCGAAAGCAATACCGAGCTTGTCGACCTCAACAAAATGCGCAAAAAGCGGTTGAAAATCGCCTTCTCGAAGATGCAGTCGCTCGGAAACGACGGTGTCTATATCGAAAACTTCGACAATTCCGTCAACTGCCCGGAAAGTCTGGCGATACTGTTTGCCGACCGCAATTTCGGCATCGGCGCCAACGGTCTTGCGGTCATCGGAAAATCGGACGTCGCCGACGCCAGAATGGATATCTATAATAAAGACGGTTCCGACGGCAAGACTTCGGGAACGACGCTGGTCTGTACGGGAAAATTCCTCTACGACCGCGGATTGGTCAAAAAGACCGATATCACCATAGAAACGCAGTCCGGGATAAGGGAACTAACACTCTATCTTTCAGACGGCTTGGTGTCCGGCGTCACCTGCGACATGGGCGTCCCCGCACTGAAACCCGAGGACATCCCGTCAAGCCTCGAGGGCGATTCCGTCATCGGAAGAGAGGTGGAGCTGCGCGGCAAAACCTACAAAGTCACCGCGCTTTCGCTCGGCAATCCTCACCTTGTCATCTTTGTCGACAGAGTCGACGACGTCGATATTCTGAAAGAGGGTCCGCTGTTTGAGTATGCCCCGTTCTTCGGCGAGAGGACGAATGTCGAATTTGTGCGGGTAGTCAACTCTTCGACCCTCAAAATGCGCGTCTGGGAGAGGGGTAACGGCGAAACGCCGGCTTCGGGTTCGGGCGCCTGCGCGGCGGTAGTGGCGGCGACGCTGAACGGCTTTATCCCGCGCGGCAGCGACATTACCGTAAAGACCCGCGGCGGCGACGTCACCGTGCATTACGATAAGACGGTGTCGCTGACTTCCTCGGCGCACCTCGTTTTCGAAGGCACCATCAGAATCTGACAGAAAAGTGCCGGAGTGCCTTTCCCGCCGGACGGCGGCAGGCCTTATATCAAGCCCGTCCCCGGACGGGCTTTTCCTATGGCAAATTATTTGGTTTTCCGGGCGAAATTATAGCCCGAAAGACTTGCCTGTATTCCATCTTTTATGGTATGATACACTCACGGGAGTTTGGGTCAGCTCCCAATAGTATCAGGAGGCAATATGAATAAAGTTCAATTCACCGAAACAGTCTTGCGCGACGCCAATCAATCTTTGATTGCCACACGCCTGCCGTTTTCAAAGTTCGAAAAGATTTTGCCGGTCATGGACAAAGCCGGCTATTATTCCGTCGAGTGCTGGGGCGGAGCGACCTTCGATTCCTGCCTGAGGTTCCTGGATGAGGATCCGTGGGAGAGGCTCCATAAAATCAAGGCGGCTATGCCGAACACCAAGCTCCAGATGCTCCTCAGAGGTCAGAACCTTTTAGGTTACAAGCATTACCCCGACGACGTCGTCAAAAAATTCGTAGAATACTCCGTCAAGGGCGGTATCGACATCCTGAGAATTTTCGACGCGCTGAACGATCTCAGAAACCTCGAAGTTGCGGTTGACGCCGCGGTAGCTAACGGCGCGCACGCTTCGATAGCCATTTCATACACCACTTCCCCCGTACATACCCTCAAAAAGTTTGCCGAAATGTCCAAGGACATGGAAAAAATGGGCGCAGGTTCCATCTGTATAAAGGACATGGCGGGCGTCATGAGCCCGAAGGAATCCTACGACCTCGTCTCGGCGATAAAGGACGCCGTATCGGTGCCGGTAGTGCTGCACACCCATTGCACGACGGGATTGGCGTTCATGACGGTATTGAAAGCGGTGGAAGCGGGCTGTGACGTCATCGACACGGCGACTTCCTGCTTCTCGGGCGGCACTTCGCAGCCGGCGACGGAAACCCTCGTCTATGCGTTGAAACAGCTCGGCTACGAGGTCGACATCGACGAAAAAGTCATGAACGAGGTCAATTCCTTCTTCAAACCCATCCGCGACGAGTACCTTGCCTCGGGCTTACTCGATCCCAAAGTCATGGCGACCGATACGCAGGCGCTGAATTATAAGATCCCCGGCGGCATGCTTTCCAACCTTATTTCGCAGCTGAAAATGCAAAACGCCATCGACAGGCTCGATGAAGTGCTCGTCGAAACCCCCAAAGTGCGCGAAGACCTGGGCTACCCGCCGCTGGTCACTCCGATGAGCCAGATGGTGGGCGTTCAGGCAGTCAACAACGTGCTCCAGGGCGAAAGATATAAATTGATAGGTAAAGAAGTCAAAGCGTATTGCCACGGCGAATACGGCAGGGCGCCCGGAAAGATCAATGAGGAGCTTATGAAGAAGGCTCTTGGTGACGAAAAACCCGTCACCTGCCGCTTTGCGGACACGCTGGAGCCCGAGTTCGAAGCAACAAAGGAAAAATTGAAGGGCGTGGCTCGCTCCGAAGAGGACGTTTTAAGCTACATCGCCTTCCCGCAAATCGCCGAAAAGTTCTTCGCGGCAAGAAAAGCCAAAGAGGAAAAACAAGTCAAGTACACGATAGAAGCCGTAGAGGAGGAATAGTCAATGTTACTTGCTAACGAAAACATAGGAATCCTGGATAGCCTGTTGTTGTCCGCCGTTTCTATGGGCATCATCATGGCGATCCTTTTCCTGATAATGATGATGATATACCTGATGAGCTGGGCGTACAGGCAGTTCAAGAAAAAGCAGGCGGAGAAGGCGGGTAAACCCATCGTAGCCGAAGCGCCCGCTGAAGGCGGAGAAAACGGAGCGCCTCGTGAAGCGACTGCTCCCGGTTCCTGCGGAGAATTGAAATTGGTAAAAACGTCCGAAGCCGACGCCGCAATGATAATGGCGATCGTCGCAGACAACCTCGGAGAGGAGCTTAACACGCTTCGCTTCAAGGAGATAAAACTCGTCGAAAATCCGGAAAAAACCGAAGGCGATAAATAACGAAATATTAATTAAGGAGTTCCGAAATGAAATATAAGGTTACCCTAAACGGAAAAATATATGAAGTTGAAGTGGAAAAAGGCGAAGCCGTTTTGCTGAAAGAATACGCTGCCGCGGCTCCCGCTCCGGCTCCTGCCGCCGCGGCACCCGCAGCACCCGCAGCACCCGTCTCACCCGCTCCCGCGGCACCTGCCGCAAGTGCCAACCTCGGCGCAGGCAGAGTGGTAGGCGCTCCCCTTCCCGGCACCGTTTTGCAGGTCAAGGGAAGTGAGGGTCAGAAGGTCAAGGCGGGCGAGACTATAATCATAATCGAGGCGATGAAGATGGAAAACGAAGTCGTCGCTCCCGTAGACGGCACCATCACTTCGATAGTCGCCCAGAAGGGCGCCGCCGTTCAGGCAAACGATCCGCTGTTTACGATAGCCTGATCGCTTTCCCGATTTGTTCATTAACTAAGGACGTTTTATGGATATAGGTCAATTGTTTGTCGATTTGGCGAAGGATTCGGGCTTCGCCGGATTGTTTACGGGCGCAGGCTGGCAAAATCTGGTGATGATAATCATCGCGCTGGTGCTGTTGTTCTTAGGAATAGTAAAAAAGTTCGAGCCCCTTCTTTTGGTGGGTATCGCTTTCGGAATGCTTTTAAGTAACCTTCCTTTCGGCGAGGTCTTCCACCCCGAGATGTGGAATACGGAGGGCGACGTAGACTATGCCACCGTACTGCAAAAGGGGGGACTTATCGATATTTTGTACATAGGCGTCAAGACAGGCGTCTATCCCTGCCTCATTTTCGTAGGCGTCGGCGCAATGACCGACTTCGGACCGATGATAGCCAATCCGAAGTCTTTGCTGCTCGGCGCGGCGGCGCAATTGGGCGTGTTTACGGCGTTCTTCCTCGCTGTCTGCATAGGATTTGATGGACGCGAAGCCGCTTCCATCGGTATCATCGGCGGAGCCGACGGACCCACAGCCATCTGGCTTACGAAGTCGCTTGCACCCCATCTTCTGAGTGCGATAGCCATTGCGGCGTATTCGTATATGGCGCTGATACCTTTGATTCAGCCGCCGCTGATGCGCCTCATCGTACCTAAAAAAGAACGCGCAATCAAAATGGGACAGCTGAGGGAAGTCTCCAAGACCGAAAAGATCATTTTCCCCATCATGGTGACGGTATTTACGGTGATGCTGCTTCCTTCCGTTGCGGGACTGCTGGGCTGCCTGATGTTCGGAAACCTTCTGAAAGAGACGGGGGTCACCGAGCGCCTTTCCGACACCGCCCAGAATGCGTTGATGAACATCGTCACGCTCTTCCTCGGCATTTCCGTCGGAGCCACCGCGGTGGGCGCAACCTTCCTCAAAAAGGAGACCATCTATATCATTCTCCTCGGACTGTTCGCTTTTGCGTTCTCGACGATCGGCGGCTTGCTGTTCGGAAGGTTGATGTGCAAACTGACGAAGGGCAAGATCAACCCGTTGATCGGCGCGGCAGGCGTTTCCGCGGTTCCGATGGCGGCGAGAGTGGCGCATACGGAAGGGCTGAAAGCCAATCCCGAATCCTATCTGCTGATGCACGCCATGGGTCCGAATGTCGCGGGCGTTATCGGTTCCGCCGTCGCCGCGGGCATTCTGATGAGCGTCTTCGGCTAAGACACAAAAATTATCGCCGCTCGAAGCGGCGGATACAAAAATCAAAGCCCGCCCGGTGCGGGCTTTTCTCTTATGTTTTTAGGTGAATCGCTTTAAGAATTTAAAGAGAGGGGTCTGCGTCAAGCGACAGCGGGGCAGGAGCTGCTCCGAGACGTATCATCTCGTATGCGGCGACGCCTATCATTGCCGCATTGTCGGTACAAAGCGATTTCGGCGGCAGCAGCACATCGAATCCCTCTACGGCGCCTCTGAGCGAGAGCGCTTCCCGAAGGGCGCCGTTGGCTCCCACTCCGCCCGCAAGCGCCACCGTTTTTATCCCGGTGCGTCTTACGGCTTCGGCTGTGTGATCTACCAACACTCCCACGGCTTCGGTCTGGAAGGAGCAGGCGACATCGGCAACGGAGAACTCTTCGCCGCGCTGTTTCATGCCGTGTACGGTGTTGATAAGCGCCGTTTTCAGTCCAGAAAACGAAAAATCCAGCCGTTTGTCGCCTTTGAAAGCGCGCGGGAGCTTGTAAACGGGCTTGCCGCATTTTGCCGCACGCTCTATTTCCGGCCCGCCCGGGTAGGGAAGCCCGAGTACGCGGGCAGCCTTGTCGAAAGCTTCGCCGACGGCATCGTCCAGCGTCGAACCGAGCACTTCCATGTCGTCGAAAGTGCGGACTGCCAATATATAGGTGTGCCCGCCGCTTGCGAGAAGGGCGATGAAGGGAGGCTGAAGCCGCGGGGAGGAGATGAAGTTCGCCGCCACGTGTCCCTTTATGTGGTTTACCGCAATAAGCGGAAGCGACGCGCCGTAGGCGAGCGCCTTGGCGTACGAGACTCCGACCAGCAGCGCTCCCAGAAGTCCCGCTCCGTATGTCACCGCCACCGCGGAAATGTCTTTCAAACCGACGGAAGCGGCGTCGAGCGCTTCCTTGGTCAGCGAGTCTATTTGCAAAGCGTGGTTTCTTGAAGCGATCTCCGGCACCACGCCGCCGAACCTTCTGTGGATCTCAATTTGAGAACTTACGATATTGGATACTATTTCACGCCCTTTGGTTACCGAAACAGCAGTTTCATCGCAGCTCGATTCGAAGGCGAGAATGTAGTAGTCGTCTCTTTGCCTTAAAGCGTCCAGCTTTTCTTTACTTATATCGAGGTAGCTTTTCATCGTGCGATAGTGAGTACCGTAACGCGCTTTGCGCCGGCGGATTTAAGTACTTTGGCGCATTCGGAAGCGGTGGCGCCGGAGGTGAGTATGTCGTCAATCAACAGCACCGTTTTTCCGGCGATTTCCGTGTCGGGGACGACTTCGAAGTTACCTTCGACGGCTTTGAATCTGTCGGAAAAACCGAGTTTGGTCTGATCGACTTTATGCGTTTTACGGTTCAGAAGTTTGGAGTAGGGGATCCCGAGTCCCTCCGACACGCCTTCGGCAAGCAGCGAAGTGTGGTCGAAGCCCCGCTTTCTCACGGTGGTTTTGGTGGCGGGGACGGCAGTCACAACGTCGAAATCGAGGGAAAGTCCCTTCATGTAATCGCTCATGTATCCTGTGAGGTAGCCGACGAGGTAGAGATTGCCGCCGATTTTCAAATCGAGGATGAGTTTCCTTATAAGTCCGCGGTAATTGAACGGGGCGTAGGCGCGGTCGTATTCGGGCGTGAACGCCGAACAGCGCCTGCAAAGTCTGCCGACATAGATGGGTGTTCCGCAGATGGCGCAGCACTTTCCCGTTTTAAATGGGAGGTTTCCCTCGCATTCGGGGCAGAGCGATTGCTCGCGGCAGCGCTCCGGCAGCTCCTTCCCGCAGCCCAGGCAGACGTACCCTTCCGGAAACATCGCCGTCTTAAAGGAATCCGCAAAACGTTTTAATGCAGCAATAATTTTAGCTTTTCGTTCGTTTTCCATAAAAATTCCTTTAAAAGAGTATAGCGTACGCGAACGCTTTTGTTGGCTATCATACGGCGGACGGTCTCCTCGGCGCCCACCAAAACGACGGCGCGTTTGGCTCTCGTGACGGCGGTATAAAGGAGGTTTCTGTTGAGAAGCATCCCTCCGCCCGGCGTCAACGCGATGACGACGACAGGGAACTCCGAGCCCTGGCTTTTATGAACGCTGACGGCATATGCAAGCATAAGAGCGTCGCGCTCTCCCGGTTTATATTTTGCCACTCTCCCGTCGTCAAATGCCACTGTCAGTGTGCCTCGCACGACACTCAGGATATACCCGAGGTCGCCGTTGAAAACGCCGCGACCCTTTTCGCCGTCCTTTTCCCATTCCAGCTCGTAGTCGTTGACAATCTGCATGACCTTGTCGCCGACGCGGAAATTCTCGGAGCCTTCGACTCGCGTTCCGAAGGGATTCAACGCCTGTTGGAGCGCTTCGTTCAGCGCGATGACGCCCGCAGGGGTGCGCTTTAAAGGCGCCAGCACCTGGATATCCCCCGAGGAGATGCGGAAGTACTCCGGGAGACGCTTGGTGACGAGAGCGACGACGTCGCGGGCTATATCGTCGGCGGTGTGTTTGACGTCGAAGAAGAAATCTGAAGAGTCGTTTTTTATTATCGGCAGTTTGCCAACGTTAATCCTGTGGGCGTTGACTACTATTAACGAGCCTGCGTCCTGGCGGTGGATTTCGGAAAGGATATGCACCGGCACCAGTCCGCTTTCTATGAGATCCGCCAGAATATTCCCCGGCGAAACGCTGGGGAGCTGATCCTTGTCGCCGACCAAGATCAGTTTACAAAAGTTCGGAAGCGCCTTCAGAAGCGCCGAAAACACATAGACGTCAGCCATAGAAATTTCGTCGACTATGACGACGTCGGCTTTCAGCGGGTGCGATTCGTTGAATTTATAGGTCGGGCGTCCGTCGGACATGTCCTGACCGAGCATGCGGTGAATGGTCTTCGCCTCTTCCGAGGTGGCTTCGGTAAGTCTCTTTGCTGCCCGCCCCGTCGGAGCCGACAGCAAAACGGAGAGGTTCCGCGCCCGCGTGAGTTCCAGAATGCATTTTATTATCGTAGTTTTGCCTGTTCCGGGACCGCCCGTTATCACCGACACCCCCGAATTCAGAGCTTTCTGAACGGCTTCACGCTGCGTAGCATCCAGATAGATGTTGTTTTCGGCTTCGAAGACGTCGATTTCACCTGAAAAATCGGTTTTGTCGACGTCGGCTTCGGAAAGAAGCGACATTATTTTCCGTGCGATGCTCCTTTCCGAATAGTAGTATACGTTCAAAGCATAGAATTGCTGCTTTTTCTCGCCTTCGCCCACCGTTTCCGCCGCTATTTCGCCGTGAAGCACGGCGCGTTTCAGCGTTTCCGAAACAAGTTCCGGGTCGAGTTTCAATAGCTCCGAAGCTCTTTCCGTCAGCGGTTCTATCGGAAGAGCGGTGTGTCCCGAACGGTTACCCGCCTCGGAAAGCGCCTCCTTGAGCCCCGCCGTTATCCTGAATTCGGAATCTCTTCCGAAGCCCAATTCCTCGGCGATCCTGTCGGCTTTATAAAAGCCCACGCCGTCAATTTCCGAAGTCAGCCGATAGGGGTTTTCGGTTATCAGCTGTTCGGTTTCGTCGCCGTATTTATTGTAGATTTTGGTGGCAAGTCCAAGCGATATTCCGTGCCCTTGCAAAAAGAGCATCGCTTTTTTCATCCCTGCGTTCATGCGGTAGGATGCGGCTATCTGTTTTGCCTTGAACTTACCGATACCGGGTACCAATTCCAGCTTTTCGGGAGCCTTTTCTATGATTTCAAGCGTTGCCGCTCCGAAGCGTGAGACGATACTCCGGGCGAGGGAGGGACCTATTCCGTCGAAGAGCCCTCCGCCTAAGAACATTATCATTCCTTCGGCGTTGACGGGCGCGGAGAAGTCGACGGACTCGGCTGAAAACTGTTCGCCGTATTTGGAATTGTTGACGAATTTTCCGGTGATCTGAAGGTATTCGCCCTCGCTTATCTCGGGCATGGAGCCTACGACTATGACGCTTCTTTCGGGGGTGGCGAAGTCCATCACGGTATATCCCGTGTCCTCGGAGCGGAAAATGACGGCTTGCACGATGCCCGAAATAGTCATACCATTATTTTAACGGTTCTGCTTCCGAAAAGCAAGTAAACGCGGCTTTTTTCGCAACCGCTTGTAAACGGCGCGTGGGTGTGGTATACTTATAAAGCTATGCAAAGACAGGACTACCCGCGTCCCGAGTTCGTCCGCCCGAGGATAATGTCTTTGGACGGAGAGTGGGAGCGGATAAACGAACCGCTGACGCCGGAGCAAAGCCTCACTGCCCCGTTCGGGGGGAGCTTCGCCGCGCCGTATTTACCGGGAAGTCTTCCCGCAGAGGCAAGGTCGCCGGAAATGTGGCTGAGGCGGCGTTTCGAGCTGCTGCCTTTCGACGTGTCCGGCTCCGTAATTTTAAATTTCAACGGCATTTCGGGTGCTTACTCCGCATATCTGAACGGCGTCCCGCTGTTTTCCGGGGCGGGTCCGCACCCCAATCACGTCGAAGTCACTCCTTTTGTAAGGGCGGGGGAGAACGTTTTGACGGTCTATTCCGCCTCCCGTCCCTTTTCCGAGGGTCTTACGGGCTCCGTCTGGCTGGAATTTGCCGCCAAAAGCTTTTTTTCCTTTCTCCGTCCGACGGCGGTCTACCGCGACAAAGCCGTTTATTTAAGAGGCATGATCAGGGGAAGCACCGAAGGCTTGCGGGTCGTCGTCGAGGTGGCGTTCGACGGCAGAGCTATTTTGAAGAAAATTTACCGCGCCGAGCCCGACTTTACCCTTCACGTGCCGCTGGGGCGTCTCCCCGATATGTGGAGCGAAGGACGGGGAAAAATTTACGACATCCGCGTCACGCTGCTTTTCCCCGACGGCGCCGTCGCGGACAGAGTTTATACCTACACCGCTTTCAAGGAGTTTTCCGTTCTGAAAGGAGAGACATATATAAACGGAAGGAAGTGCTTTTTCAAGTGCCTCTCCGACCCGATGTACTATCCCGCCACGATAAAGAAAAAGCGCTCGGAAATCTTTTCGGAAGGCGTTGCGAAAGCCGAAGCGCTGGGATTCAATACGATATTTTTCAGGGAGTATCCTTCTCCGACGGAACTGTATATTCTCGATAAATTCGGCATGCACGCCATCGTCTCTCTTCCGCATATCGTTACGGAGGATCAATCCTACCGATCTTTGATAATGAGAGACTTCGGGCATCCGTGTATTGCGATATGGAATCCCGAACCCGATAATTACGATGCGGATACGGCAAGGAGAATTTATTCCGGAATAAAGGCAGCCGATCCTTTGCACCCGGTTATGTTCGCGAAATTTAAGGAACTTTATTGCGCCGACATATATACTTTCACCGCGCCCGCCGAGGAGATTCCGCTGTACCTTTCGATGCGTTTCAACGGCGGAAAATTTTCCGAAAAAGAGGAACTCAGATTCATTAGGTCGCACCCCGGGCTGATGAAAGCGGAGGAGCTCGGTGCGCTTCCCGCCTTCTTTTATCCCGCGGAGGGAGTGGCGTCAGGGAATAAGGGGAGAGCGTTCGGGAAGGGACTTCGTCCGAAGGCGGATCCGCCGGAAATGACGACGGGGTTACAGGGATATCTCTCCGAGCCGCTGTACGACAGTCCCGGCGGAGAGGGATTATTGACTTTTTCGAGGGAATTCAAAAACCCTGTCGCGATAAGTAAGCCGGGGCGTCCGCATTAGTCTTAAAAGGCGTCCGACGCCGAAAAGAGGGCGTTAGCGGGTCAGCACCCCGAAAGCAATTTTTTCAATTTTCTGACGGCGCGGGAGTATTTTTGACGGACGGCGTCGTAGCTCATATCCATGATTTCGGCTATTTCCTGGTGCCGGTAGCCGTCGACAAAGCTCAGTTCCAGAATTTTGTAGGAGTCGTCGTCTATCTGTTCCAGACTGCGGCAAAGGCAGTCGATTCCGTATGTGGATAGGATCCTGCCCAGTTCCGAAACGCTGTCGGGTACCCGTCTTACTCCTTTTTCGGCGGCAATTTTTTCTGCCTCGGAATAAATCCAGGCGCTGGGACGCGCGACGTAGCCCACGGGTTCTATCACAAACAGCCGCATGAAAAATTCGTTTGCGGCGTCCTCGGCTACCGAAAAATCATAAAATTCGCATAGTTCGGAAACTATTCTCGGGAAAAAATAGTTATATATGCTGTCCACCGAAGAAGGATCGGTTTTATAAGCGTCCAGCAGCCTGTTGAATTCCTTAGCGGTCAACCGTAGTCCTCCTTTTGCGGTTTAATAGGAATATTATAATACAGGATTTGACTTTTGGGGAGTATGCTAGCAAAAAAATTACTCATGGTCAGAAATTGACCGTTCCCGCGTCCCGGATGAGACCTGTTTTACGAAGCGGTTCCGGCGCCGCCATGCGTCGCAGAGCGCAGCGGATAAACTGCTGCGGCAGTGACGGAGAGGAAGCGCCGAAATTTGATATATTTCGATTTTTAACGACATTTTAAACTTTTTAACGACATTTCCGAGGCTTCCCAAGAAGTATTGCTTCTTTTCGGAAAAAGAGAGCGGTTGTCGCCCGGGGAGCGGGAAAGTCCCGCCTCGGGACGAGGCAGGAAAGGATTTTTTTACGATAAATTTTCCGAACCTGCAATTCATGTAACAACAGACGAAAAGTTACCCTGAACGCTGCTTTCGGCGCGCCGAAAGTAAAATTATCGTTCGCTTTTCCTCCGTTTTCCGCCGTCCGGAAACGGCGAAAAGACGATTCTGCAATTTCGCTCTTGAATGTCTGCGATATATATTATATAATAATTATAACCTTATTCGGAAGGCGCACTTTTTCTAAGGAGAGATTTGGATGAAATTAAATTATTGGAAAACGTTGAAAGTCGGTCTGGCGTTCGCCATTATCATGGTATTCTGGACTGCTTACGATTACGTGGTGCCGCTGCTGTTGGAGCACGCATACGGTCTTCCCAACTGGCTGCGCGGGCTGGTGATGGGGCTCGATAACCTCTTATCGCTCTTCCTTTTGCCGATTTTCGGCAGGATCTCCGACAAAACGCGCACGAAGTGGGGGAAGCGTACGCCGTTTATCGTAGGCGGCACGATCTTAAGTGTTGTTTTGATGATATTCGTCCCGATTTCGGCGAATAAATCGCTTAAAGCAGGTGAGGAACTGCGCGAACAGATCACTGCCACCTGGGCGGAAGGTTACAGCTACACCGACGAAAAAGGAAACGTTTACGACAGTGAGGCGCTCTATACGATGATTTATGAAAAGGGCGCCACGGATTCCGACTATTGCGACCGTGAATTCCTGAAAGCGGAGACGGGCTCCGACAGCCTTGAAACTTATTTAAGCATCGCTCTTAACCCGGAACTTAACGAAGACGGCGCGCCCGGCGAGAAGTACGAACGCATCGTCGAAACGGGTATCAATACTTACGCTTCCGACCAGGTCTATCAGAAAGTCACCCTCAAAAATCTCGACTCGCTGATAATTTACATGGTGATATTGTTCTTTGTGTTGGTGGCAATGGCGACTTTCCGTTCGCCCGCGGTAGCTTTGATGCCCGACGTCACGCCGAAGCCGTTGCGTTCGCAGGCTAACGCAATGATAAACCTGGCGGGCGGTGCCGGCGGCGCGATAGCGTTTTTGATCTATACCATAACCTTGATGATAAATCCGACAGGCTATATAGCTATATTCGTGGCGGTGGCTTGTTCGATGATCATACTGTTGGGACTGTTCCTGTGGCTGGTCAAAGAACCTAAATTGGTCAGGGAATGCGAAGAGCTTTGCGCCGAATACGGTATAAGTAACGACGACGATGACGTTCCCGAAAAGGAAAACGGCGAAACCGTTAAATTGAGCGAAGAGGAAGCGGCGCGGCACAAGCGTTCCCGTTTCATTTCCTTCCTTCTCATTCTCGGCAGCATATTTATGTGGTTTATGGGCTACAACGCCGTGTCTTCGAACCTTTCGATCTACCTTACAAAGATATTGGGACTGTCGTCCGGATTCGGCGGTATAGTTTCGGGTATCTCTATGGGAATTTCGGCGATAGCGTTTATCCCGGTCGGTATCCTTGCCGTCAAGATAGGCAGAAGAAAGTCGATAATGATAGGTTTCGGGCTGGCGACGCTGGCGTTTATCCTGATATTCTTCTTTGCCGTTCAAAGGACGACGGCGGCGTGGGTATTGTACACGCTGTTCTATCTGATCTCCGGCTTCGGTCTGATAATCGCAAACGTCAACACATTCCCGATGGTAGTCGAATTGGCGGATTCGGGCAATACCGGAAAGTATACGGGGTTCTATTACGCCGCCACGATGTCCGCGCAGGCTATCACGCCCTTTATCGCGGGGCTGGTCATGGACTCTTTCGGCAGCAAATACTTGTTCCTGTATTCGACGATCTGCGTGGCGCTGGCGATAGTCCTGATGGTATTCGTAAAGCACGGCGATTCAAAGGCGCCGCCGCCGAAGTCGAAACTCGAAATGCTGGGAGCGGCAGACGATTGATTGCCGCTGCCGTCGATGCCTTAGACACGGGCTTTCCGCTTCGGAGCATTCCGGAGCACGCAAGATAAACAAATTGTCATTTAGGAGGATGATATGTCAAAAAGATTGAGAGGTACAATTGTAGCTTTGGTGGTTATTGTTGCGCTGGTCGCATTCATAGTCAGCTTTTTAAGTATATTCCGAAACAGGATTCCCGAGCGTGAGGCGCCGGGACTTCCGTTGTATTTCGGCGAGCAGCGGCTGGATATTGACATGCCCGAGGAAGACGCCGAAGAGCAGGATCTTGTAGAATTCGTTGCCGAACTTTACGAAACAGCCTGCGAAAACTACAAACAGGCAGACAAAGCCGCTTTCGAGGTCATCTACACCACCTACATGAAAATAGGCGGCGACTTAATGAGTCTGCCGGTGCCGGGCACCAGGTATTGTCTGAAAGAAGGCGCCAAACGCTATTATATGGATTTTGCCATTCCCGATCAGAGCAATCCCTTGATAGGAACGCTGCTGAACGCATTCGCCCCCGAAAGCTCCTGGTACGGAGAGGCGCAATATACCGATGAAACGATGGACTATACCGTTTCGCGGAAGATCTATTCCGGCAGCGGTGAGAGCGCCAACGGCGTGGCGCCCAAATATGCGGAGGACGGCACCATAGTCGCCGACTGGTCAAACGTCACCACCAAAGAGCTCGCGAAGCCCGTCTACGCCGCCTATCAGGAAGGGGATTTCCATCACACCGACCATGAAGTTTCCGTCGACACGATAATCCCGGGGACGGTTTCCGTCGAATACAACAGCGAAGGAAGGTACTACATCTGCAACTTCGAACTCGATCCCGAAAAAGTTCCCGAAGCGCTTCTTGAAAGTCTTCGCAACAGCTCCGGACAGCCCTCCGCCCGCTATACCAAGCTGGTGCAGTCGATGACTATCTGGGATTCGGGGTATTTCAGAACCTATCATGCGCTGGATGACTGGACTACCGACGTGGCGATGAGTTCCACTCTCGATTTCCAGACGACGTACTACTTCGATACCGAAGGCGACGCCGAGAAATTCGACATCAACAATTATCAATATATGGCTGAAATGTGCCATAAATAGGTTCCAAACGCAAATAAATACGTATACGAGAGGACAATATGGACATCAAAAAAGTTTTGTCTGAGATGACTATAGAAGAAAAAGCGGGGTTGTGCTCGGGTAAGGACTTTTGGCGGTTCAAGAGCGTCGAAAGGCTGGGAGTGCCCGAAGTAATGGTTTCGGACGGTCCGCACGGACTCAGAAAACAAGCCGAAGGCGGCGACCACCTCGGTATCAACGACAGCATAGAAGCCACCTGTTTTCCGACCTCTGCGGGGCTTGCGGCGTCCTTCGACAGGGAGATAGCAGCCGAGCAGGGCGACGCATTGGGCGCCGAAGCCGCAGCCGAAAATCTCGCGGTGCTCCTGGGACCTGCAATAAACATAAAACGCAGTCCCTTGTGCGGCAGAAACTTTGAATATATGTCCGAAGACCCGTATCTGACGGGCGAACTTGCCGCGGCGTATATCAACGCCGTACAGGCGCACGGAGTCGGCGTCAGCGTCAAGCACTTCGCTGCCAACAATCAGGAAGACAGGCGCATGACGATCTCCGCCGAAGTCGACGAGAGGACAATGAGGGAAATCTATCTTCCCGCCTTCGAAACCGCCGTCAAAAAGAGCAATCCTTGGACGATAATGTGTTCCTACAACAGGATAAACGGCGTTTATTCGTCGGAAAATCCTTGGCTGTTGAATAAGGTTCTGCGCGACGAATGGGGGTTTGAAGGGCTGGTGGTGACCGATTGGGGCGCCATTAACGACAGAGTTTTGGGACTGAAGTCGGGACTCGACGTCGAAATGCCTTCCAGCGGCGGTAAAAACGACAGGCTGATCGTCGAAGCGGTGAAAAACGGACAGCTCGACGAAGCTGTTCTCGATACCGCCTGCGAAAGGGTATTGAAGCTCATTGAAAAGGCGACGGAAAGGGAGCCCGGCGGCGTGTACGACCGCGACGCCGACCACATAAAAGCCGTAAAGATAGCGGCGGACTGCATGGTGCTGTTGAAAAACAATGGTATCCTGCCGCTTGAAAAAGGGAAAAAGTACGCTTTCATCGGCGAATTTGCCAAAAATCCGCGCCATCAGGGCGGCGGCAGTTCGCACATCAACACCAAGCGTGTGGTAGGTGCCTTCGACGCCGTAAAGGACGTTCAGAAGAGTTATGCGCCCGGTTACCGCGAGCGCGACGAAGAAGACGAGGCGCTTATCCTGGAGGCGGTCAGGATAGCAAAGGACGCCGATGTGGCGATAGTCTTTGCGGGTCTCACCGACGCCACCGAATCGGAAGGTTTCGACAGAAGGAACCTCGAGCTTCCCAAGAACCACAACGCGCTTATCGAGGCTGTGGCTTCGGCAAATCCGAATACCGTTGTCGTGCTGCATAACGGCGCGCCGGTCAAGATGCCTTGGCTTGGAAAGGTGGCGGCGGTTTTGGAGGCCTATCTTGGCGGCGAAGCTTCGGGAGAGGCGGCGGCGAAGCTGCTGTTCGGCGAGGTCAATCCTTCCGGGAAGCTCCCGGAGACTTTCCCGATGGAACTAAGTGACGTTCCTTCCTCCGAAAACTTCCCCGGCGGAGTCAAGTCCGTCCATTATAAAGAGGGACTCTATGTAGGCTACCGCTACTTCGACAAGACCTCGGTACCGGTGCTGTTCCCGTTCGGCTATGGGCTGTCTTATACGACGTTTGGGTACTCGAACTTGAAGATAGAGAATCCCGAATGCGATATTTTGAAGGAAGATCTCATTGTCTCCTTCGACGTCGAGAACACCGGAAAACGTTTCGGAAAAGAGGCTGTACAGCTCTATGTAAAGGATGTTCAGTCGACCGCATACCGCCCCGAGAAGGAATTGAAAGGGTTTGAAAAAGTGGCTTTGGAGCCGGGCGAAAAGAAGCGTGTCACAATGGCTTTGGACAAACGCGCCTTTGCGTTCTGGAACGAAAATACCAAGGCGTTCGAGGTGGAGAGCGGCGAGTTCGAAATCCTTGTCGGCGCCTCTTCCAAAGACATCCGCCTTTCCGAAAAGATTGCTTTGAACGGCGACGCCACGGATATCCCCGACGACAAGGCGCGCCTTCCGCACTATTATGCGGCGGAGCCCGATAAAGTCACCGACGAGGAGTTCAGAGAGCTTCTCGGCAGGGAGCCGATGGAGGAAAACAATCCCGAGGGAGCCAAACTCGACAAGAGCGCTACTTTCGAGGACGCCAAAAACCGCGGCAGCGGACTGGGACGTTTCGTAGCGTGGCTGCTGCCGAAGGTGGTGCCCGGGACGGGGCTCGGCGGCAACGAAGTAATGGTCAATATCATCATGCAGACGCCCGTGCACGCCATGATTAACATGTCCGGCGGACTGTTGACGGAGGATATGGGCGAAGGGCTGGTAATGCTGTTTAATTCGGAACACCGCCTGAAGGCGTTCGGAAAGATCCTGAAAGGAATCCTCGGCATGGGTAAGCGCGCAAAACTTGCGAAGGAGAATAAACTTTAAATCTCCGATATAAATCGGACATAGAACAGTCCGACATTAATAAGCCACGAAAAGTCCGCACTCGGTGCGGGCTTTTTGCGTCTTTTTGCTTTTTTCGGAACCGGGAAGAAAAATTAGCGAAAAAAACTTCCCTCCCGAAAAAAATTATATCAACCGGGGGCGCGCCTTCATATATTGTCGTATTGACAGGGGGCAATGTGAAAAACTATTTCGGAACGGACGGCATAAGAGGTAAGGCGGAGAGCTTTACGCCTTCGTTTATCGGCGCTGTCGTGGCGGCGATAGCCGAGTACTACAATAAGCCCGATATCGTCATCGGGCGCGACCCGAGGCTTAGCGGAAGTGAGATAACGGCACTTTTTAAAGGCGCTGCCGGTGCGGCGGGAATGAGCGTTACGGACGCCGGCATGGTGCCCACTCCGGCGCTCGCCTTTCTGACCGAAAAGCGTGGAGCGGGGCTCGGGGTGATGGTGTCGGCTTCTCATAATCCACCCGAGTACAACGGTTTGAAATTGTTTTCCGGGAGGGGGGCGAAGATAACGACCGCCGAAGAAGAAGCGCTGTCGGCGTTGATAGAGAAAGAACTCGAAACCCCGGGTATAAGCGGCGAGTTTGTCAAAACAGAGGCAAACGAGTACAGCCTGATAGAGGAATACATAGCGGGCGTCGGCGAACAATTCAGCGCCGACTTCAGGGGAATGAAAGTAGTTCTGGACGGCGGCTCGGGAGCTGCGGGCGGCGCCGCGGCAAAGCTTTTTTCCGCGTTCGGCGCCGAGGTCGAACTTTTAAATGACGCGAACGGCGCCGAAATAAACGTCGGCACCGGGGCGGCGCACCCGGAATACCTGTTGAAAGCGGCGGGAGAGGCGGACATCGCCTTTGCCTACGACGGCGACGGCGACAGAGTTATGTGCGTAAGGCACGCGCGGATACTCTCCGGAGACGAGATGCTGTATATCGTATTAAAAAATATGATACGTTCGGGAGGGTTGGAGCCGCCGGTCGCGGTGGGCACGATAATGACGAATTACGGCGCGGAGGAGTCGCTGAAGGGGCTGGGAATCTCCCTTCTGAGGACGCCGGTCGGGGACAAATTCGTCTCCGAAGCAATGGAAAAAACGGGCGCGAAAGCGGGCGGAGAAAGGTCGGGACATCTGATTTTCAAGGACTACCTGAACACCGGGGACGGCATATTGACGTCGCTTCTCGTGGCAAAGGCTTTTTCGGAATACGGCGACGAAGCGCGGGAAGGTTACTTCGAATTTCCGGCAGCGGAGGGCGTTTTGCCTGCCACCGAAGAGGGGAAAAAACTGATGAGAGTTTCGCCGGAAATCGACGCATTTATCGCCGCGGAGAGCGCTTCCCGGGGCGTTGAAATCATTGCGCGCCCGTCCGGGACGGAACCGGTCATAAGGGTCAAGGCGGAGGCTCGCGACACGGAAACCGCGGTGCTGACACTTAACAGGACGATGGCTTATATAGAAAGCTTCATAAAATCAAAAATCAAGAATAAGGCTTCTGAAATCGATTTAACGGATACCCAAAACCAAGGAATAAAGCAAGAGACTTTGGAGCGCATCCGTCTTACGGGAGGAGTGGTGATCGCCCCCGAACTATGCTTTATCTCCCCCGAAGTCGTCGTGAAAAAAGGAGCCGTCATACACCCGTTCACGGTGCTTTCGGGCGCTGCCGTTTTGGAGGAAGGCGCCGAAGTAAAAAGCTTTTCCTGTATCCGCGACTCCGTTGTCGGAGAGGGGAGTGTCGTAAGCCATACCGTGGCTGTGGGGGCGAAAATAGGAAAGCATTCGTCGGTCGGTCCCTTCGCGTTTTTGCGCCCGGGAGCAGTCATCGGCGACGGGGTCAGGGTAGGAGATTTTGTCGAAATCAAAAACGCCGTTTTAGGAGACGGCGTCAAGGCGGCGCACCTTAGCTACATAGGCGACGCCGTCGTCGGGGACGGTACCAACGTCGGGTGCGGCACGGTTTTTGCAAATTATGACGGGGCGAAAAAACACAGAACCGAAGTCGGGAAGGGGGCGTTTATCGGCTGCAATGCCAATCTGATAGCGCCGCTGAAAATCGGCGACGGCGCTTTTATCGCGGGCGGGAGCACCGTGACGGAGGACGTGGGAGCGGGCGAAATCTGCTTCGGAAGGTCCCGTCAGGTCAATAAGCCGGGAAAGTCCCGCGGGGAGCCCCGGGATACGGAAAAGTAGTCTTTCGAATCTTCCTTGGGCGGCCGAACGGAGCCGCGGAAGGTAAAAGTATAGCAAAATTCAGCGGGAGCCCTTGCGGGCTTCTTTTTTATTATATATAATTAAGTCATGTATGGCGCGTTGCGCGGGAGCGCACGCGTATGTGTTAAGGAGATATCGATATGGCGCGTTACAGAATCCCCGGAAAAAATTACTCCAGACGGAGCATATTCGGCATAACGGCGATAGTAGTTGTCGTTGCCGCATTGGTGGCGGCGGGCGTCGCGGTGGCGGTGCTTCCGTCTGTCGTCGACGGGCATGAGGGTTCGGAATTTGTCACGGACGGCGGGTATACGCGCCCCGTTGTCACGGCGATAGTTTTGGAAAACGACGGCAGGATTTCGGTAAACGCCAATCTCGAAAACGTATTTGCGACCGTTCAATATTCCGACGGGAGCGTCGAGCAGGTGGCTTTGTCCGAAATGCTGATAGAAGGACTCGATCTGACTCAGTCGAATACTTCGTCGGACGTCGTTCTGGACTTCGGCGGATTCAAACAGAGCGTCGTTTTCGAGGTCATACCGACGACGCTGACGGTTACATACATAGCGGGCGAGGGCGGTTCGGTAGAGGGCGACCTCATCCAGGAAGTAATTGCGGGCGAAGACGCGACGACGGTGAGAGCCGTTCCCGACGCCGGGTATGAGTTTGTGCGTTGGACGGACGGTTATCCCGAACCGGAAAGGCGCGACAGGGCGATAAGCAAGACGACTACGTTGCAGGCGGTATTCAGAAAACAGACATTCACGGTGGTATTCTTCTATCCCGACGGCACTACGGCGAGGGAGGAGACGGTGCAGTACAACATGTCTCCGACGGATATCCCCGATCCCGACGAAGGCGAAATGCGTCTGTACGGATATCGCTTTGCCGGCTGGGACACCGATTACAGTCATATAACCCAAGACACCGAAATTCACCCGATAATGGTCAAGCATGCCATAGACCTGAACTTCACGGCGACGTCGGACGGCGACGGCGCTTTGGGAGGCATACAAGACATTATGCCCTACTATCCGATAGGGCAGCAGACGGTATTGAGGCTGACCCCGAACACCGAAAGGGTATTCCTCGGCTGGGAGATTACCGACAAGGACGGTTCAGTCGTCGAATTCCCCGCCGACAACATAACGGGAGAAGGGTACAGTCGGTCGGTTTCGCTGTTCGACTCAATCTCGGTGACGTTTACCGCCGGGCAGACGGGCACGGAAGGAAGAAACGAATATACTTTGTCGTTCACCATTCCCGAAGGGGCGGTAACGGGCACTTTCGACCTCAATATCCACGCCGAGTTTGCTTATAGTAAGAGCATAGTCACCTTCGTAAGCCAAGGGGCTTCCGGCAACTTATATAGTGCCGAACTTAATTACGGCACCCCCGTCGGAACGCTTTTTGCGGAGGCGGAAAGCAGGCTTCCCGAGAGATCCGGTTACGAGTTTGCGGGCTGGTATTACGAACTGAATGAGTCCGGGGCGCCCGATGTATTGGACGGCGACGAGTTCATCGCAATGGACGCGACGCTGACGGCGCTTTGGGAAAGCCTCAGTTACGATGTGAAATTCATATTGGACGGCATCGATAACGCAGAGGATTTTGAGGGACTTGACGGATATTTCAACGAAGACGGTAATAGAGGAATAAGGCTCAGAGTAAAGTACTCCGATACCCTCGAAAGTGCCGTTTCCGGCACGATTGACGGCGTCGAATACGGCGTATATCCCGCCGTCGCTCCGGAAAAGGAAAATTATATTTTCAACGGCTGGTATGTCGTCGACGCCAACGGCGCCATGACGGAGACCGCCGCTGCGAAAGATTACATAGTAAGCGGCGACACGACGCTAAGGGCGAAATTTTTGCCGCGCACGGTGAATGTTAAAATCGTTGCGGACGGCGGAGTCGTCGAAGGCGCGGACAACGTTTCCGTCTTCGGTTCGGTAATGGTGCCTGTGACGGAAGACTTCTCCTTCCGCACAAAGCCGAATGTCGGGTATTCGCTTGGCGACATCCTGTGGAACGGTGAAACGTACATCGAAGCTCCCGTCGTCGGAGAGGACGGTTACTTTGACGGCTCCATAGCGGCAAGCGATTTGCAGAAGGTCAATACCGAAGCAACTCTGACGATAATTTTCATTCCCGAGAACAATCGTATCACCATAGAAGCGTCGGGCGGCGGCGGAACATTTACTTACAATCTGACGGGAGCCGCGGGCGGAGAAACTTTCGATGTGGCGGCGGGAAATTCCGCCTACTTCGAAGTGCCCGACGGAAGCTCCGTTACGATAGCCATCCGTCCCTCCAATATCCAGCAAAGGATAAGTTCGGTGTCGGTCGATTCCGCTCCCGAGATGACGGTGCCGCAGTCGGAATACAACCTGATTCTGGAAGCGGTCGACGCCGACAAGAACATAGTGGTCGAATTCGAAAACGTCTATTACTCGATAGACTATCCGACCGAAGAAGAGTGGGAAGGCTATTCGATAAACTCCTACGACGTGACGGCGGGCATGACCCACCTGCAAGGCAGCAACGTCAAATTCACCGTAACGGCGGAGGAAGGCAAATATATTTCGGAGGTTCGCGTAAACGGCACGTTTATGGACGTTTACAACCTTGAAAACGGCTTGACGGCATATTGCACCATAGACGAATTCTACGTCAACGGCGCGCTTTACGAAAATAATGCTCCCGTCACCGGAGTCAACGATTACCGTATAACCGCCATAACCTTCAACGTAGCCGGCATCATGCAGAACACGGTGATATCGGTGGCGGCGGAGGATATGTATTATAACGTGTCGTTTTCGGTAGTCGACGAAAGCGGCAATTCCGTAGACGCGACGCTTTCCCCGGGAGGATCATTCACGGAGGAATACGGCAGCACGGCTTCCGTCGACGCTACGGTGCAGAACATCTATTATATTTATTCCGTTTACGACAGCGCGCGGGGAGAGACGGAATTGTTGTCGCAGCAGCTGTCTGCTTATCAATATACGACCGAGCCGCTGACGGGAGATACGGAGATAGTCTTCACGGTGCGACCGGCGCTCAGGACGATAACCTTCAGCTTCCCCGCCGGGATAATAGGCATAGAATATAACTCCGCCATTTTGGATATCGGCGCCGAAGAGACGACATACACCGTAAGTGACATCGTCAACGGCGGCAATGCCACTTTCAGACTGTATGTGAAATCGGTCGGGTATCAGCTCGACAGCGTCTCTTCCGTCAGCGATTCCGGAACGATTAACGAAGACGTCGGCTTCAGGGTGACCTCTCATACCATGACCTTCAACTCCGTCGAAAGCGACTACGAGGTCAATGTCAGGGCGTCCGAAATAAACTACGACGTTGAAATTTTCGCCGTCAACAAAAAAAATGTAACCATAAGTATTGCCGGCGGCAGTCCCGTATCCGGAGACGGCACGGGGACAATGCTGGAGCTGACATACGATGCCTACATGAACGGCAGTGCCGAAATAAGCATAATGCTTACCGGTAAGACCGCTCTTTCTGCCGGCGACATCATCGTCATGAACGCAACGGGCGGCGATTACGGATACATATATGCCGAAGACGACCCTGAGGAGGGCGGATATTATAAACTGGAGGGCGATGTCTCCAATCCGACTCTGACCGTGTACAGGATAGCTTCCGATGTCACCATTTATCTGAATATCCACGACAAAGAAGCAAGCTCGATAACCTTCGGCGCTTCGGGCGCAGGCAGTTTGACCGCCGAAAAAGGCGGAGTATCAATCACGTCCGGCGACCCCGTCTCGGCAGGGGATGAGATAATATTTAAGGCAAAGCTTCAAGGGACAAGTCTTTTAGGCTTTATGATCGACGGAAGCTGGGTCTCGGCAGACAGCAGCGAAATCGAGTATGCCGACGGCGTATACGAATACATTTATGTTGTGAAGGAAGGCGTGTCGCCGCAGGTCTTTGCTTTCTTCGGTGAACTTCGCTATCCGGTCATCATTGACACGCAGATATCGGGCGGCACGGTAAGGACGGAGCCCGAATCGGTTTCCGGCGGAGAGACGCTGAGAATCAAATTCATTCCGGACGAAGGGTACAAGCTGAAGAGCTACAGCCTGACATATAACGCGACAGGCGATACGTATGAAGACTGGGCAGGATTGCCCGGCGAGGGCGCTTCCCTGACGGCAGAGTACACCATCAATGAGAATTACAACGGCAGCGTGACGGTAAGAGCCGTGTTCGAACCGATAACCTTCTCGGTCGAGTGGGACTACGACGCCCAAAACGGTTCGGCTATTGTTCCGGACGCCGCCACAGAATACGAAGAAATGGAATACGGTTCCGTGTTACGGCTTGAAATAAAGGCGAACTCCGGACAATACATTTCGTCGATAACGGTGAACGGGCTGGAGTACGGCGCCGAGAATCTCTCTAACGCAAGCTACGACGAAGATCTCCGGAAATACACCTCCGGTACCCTTGAAATCACCGTGCGGACAGATATTTACGTCGTTATCAGTTACAGCCCCGGCGTGTACACGCTGTCGATACGCGATAACCCCGGCGGCGTCACTTATGCTTCCTGCGGGAACGGCGCGTACGGCGATGTCGACTCTCTGAGCTTCACCGCCAAGGATGTAATCAAATTGAAGCTGGAAGCCGAAGAGGGCTATCACATCGAGTCCATAAGAATTCACGGAGAAATTTATGACGAATGGCTCGATTCGGTCGAAGGGATAGAAGATGAAGTACGGCAGCTGGTGCTGACATTGACCGAAGGCGACGAGCTGCGCGGCGAAGGACTCGGCAATATAGACATCGAAGTTACCTATCGGATAAATGTCTATGACGTCGTTCTGAGCGCCTCCAACTCGAGCCCCAACTTTGCCGATTTCGACAGAGTGCCTGCCGACTTCGGTACCGTGACGATATTCGGTGAGGCAGCGGCGGATTCCTTTGCGGTGGAGCACGGAGCCAATATTCTTGTCGTGGTTTCGCCCGTGCGTTCCAAGCGTTATATCGTCAGCTCCATGACCGTCAACGGCGTTTACGTGGATATCGGCACGGGTGACGGAGGCATACAAAGCACCGGCGGCAACTATCTGATAAACGTCACCGACGACATCGAAGTCGAAGTAGTGTTCACGCGCGAAACTTACGGCACCAGTCTTACGGATTATTTCAACAATCCCGCCGGCATCGAGCAGACTACCGGCGTCAACGCCTGGGCGGGCGAATTCTCGTTGGCGTTTACGCATCCGAACGACTCCTCCCGCGAAGTCATAGCGTCCGCGGAAAACACCTATGAGTACGGTTTAAGGTATGTGCTTACCGCCAATCCGGGAACGGGATATAATGTCGAAAGCCTCATGATAAACGGAGAGGAGTCCAAGGATTCTCTCGGTTCCGCTTACGTCGTCAGAAGGATTCTCGGCTCCTCCCTCGAGGTACAGGTGACCTTCGCCATCAGTTTCTACCGCGTAGAGTACACATTCAGCTCCGCAGAGGCTTTTGACAGCTCCGGAGCGCTTATAAGTTACGGTTCCGGAGCGCTGAACGTCACAAGGCGGGACGAAAGCACGCTGAATCTGTTCGATGCGGAAAGCGATACGACCTACCAACTCGTCAACGGCGGACTCGTAAGGGATATAACCGTAGACGGGAGTACGCTGGTCGCGTGGGTAAGCTACGGCTCCGAATTGACATTTATCGCCACTCCGTCGTTTGCCGATCGCGGCGGAAGGGTTTCCGATATCGATTTCCGTTCCGCAAATTCTTCCGTCGGCGTCGACCCCGTCGAGGACGGACAGCCGATGGCCCTGACCCGCAGGATAGCCGCCGATTCCACGCTTTCGGTGGAATTCGACATAACCGTATACGAGTTTAAAGTTACCTCCGGGGTGGGCGGCAGCGTCGTATTAACGGGCAACATGGACGGAGATATGATAGATTGGCACCAAGCCGTGTCGATAGCTCTCACCCTTTCTGAAGGTTACGAGCTTCCCTCGGACTCCGTAGCAGTCTATATCGACGGCGTCCTCGACGAAACCAGATCCGCGCAAGCGCGGAGCGCTTTGTCTGAGGGCAGCTGGCAGGTTTCCTCCGTGGAAGGCGATTACGACATTCATATCACTCCCGCAAGAAAACATGTGAAAGCTTCGTTCGGCGGGAACTACAAAGTTTCGCACGGTTCGGCGGTTGCCGACTCGAGGCTGACGATCGCAAGGAGCGGCAGGGTGTTCGGAACGACTCTGAACGGCACTCTGACCGAGTACGGCGAAGGCGGCAGCATGATGGCGACGTTGGTGGATACGGTAGACGGCGAGTATGTCGGGATTTTGTATAACGACTCCGTCACCGTCTCTCTGACCCCCATAGAAGGCTATACGGTACATTCCGCCAGGGTCACGATAACCTCGCTTGAAAACGGCGCGACATTGACCGAATACACGCTTGACGATTTCAACGGTATACCCGGTACGGAAGGGAAGAGCCTTACCGTGAATGCCGCGAAAGGCAACATTACAATCGATGTAAGTTATGAAAAGAAGAGTTACGAGCTGGATATTGTCGTTGCCGGCGGTATCGATTACGGAAGCTTTGTTACGGGTGAACTGACTCCCGAAAGCGGTGCCGGGGTTTCATCGATAGCCGACGGAGGACAGGCGGAGCACTACGACAGCCTCAGAATTGTCTTCCGGGCGGATTACGGCTACTACATCTCCTCATTCATGCTCTGCAACAGGAGAATGGAGATAGGTTCGGGAGCTTCCTCCGATTACATCGTTTCTGCCGAGAAGAACGACTCCAACGAATACGTCTATACCGCTTCCTTTGAAGTCAACGCTTCCATATTAAACAATTCTTCCGTGATATCGGTAAGCGTGACGTTTGCGCCGCAGCAATTCGTTCTCGAAACGGGTTATACCGGGAATGCGGCGTCGTGGCTCACTCCGAGCCCCGAAAACGGTTCGTTAAGCTATAACCCCGCCGTCGGCAGCGCCTTCGGATACACACTGGCAGAGGGCTATGAAATAACCGCCGTGACGATATATTCCACCTCTGCATGGAGCGCCGATACGGCGAATCCGATCGGGATACTTGACCGGATAGACGCGCTGACGTCGACCGCTAAACCCGGTATCAACGAATACCTGAGCCGCACTCCCGCAGGTTCCCCCGCCGGAGAATTGACGATGCGGATAGATATCGGGAAGGAGCTCACTCCTCAGGACACCTCCTCTTCCGTGCGTTCGATAGTCGACGCGATGGATATTCACTCCGGGGCGGTCACCGTTTATATCGTGTTCAGCGTGGATACGAGTAAGTATGACGTCGATTTCGACGGTGCTTACGCGGCGAGAGCGGGGGACGGCGACATGATGTTTGGTAATGGCGCTACCGGAAATATCACCGAAAACAGAGTCACTTATATAAGATATGATTGGAGTTTCAGCTCCCAGGGCGGAACGTCGACGATCCTTACCGGTCATTCCCACGGCACGACGGCAACTTTGACGATAGAGATCCCCTCGCGGAGCGACAGACGGTTCGTCTTCGAAGGCATTCAGGAATATGTCGGCGGCAGCTGGGTGTATCTCGAGGACGGCGACGATATCACGATAGAACGGCAGGAAGGCGTAGCCACCGTCTCCTATACGATGAAGTCCACCAGAACATTCCGCATAATCTTCTATGAGATGATCGATGTCAATCTGAAGATGACTCCGCTGTATAAATATGTAGGCGGCAGCTTTGCGTCAGAAAACGTCGGCAGTCTGAATTATTCCGTCTTTGCTTCCGTTTCCGCATCGGCAACCTATTCGGCACCCGCCGGTTTCGACAACATCGTGCCGAACGTCGCGGGACTCAGCGAGAGGTTGACGGGAACCTCTGCCGACGCGGCGACAACGGTCTTCTCGGTAAGGTTCGGAGGGGTGCTGATACCCTCGGCGGTCGATACTTTGGCGACTTCTTCGTCGAGCAGAGCGAATATTTCCTTCTATACCGAACCCGGTCTCGACAACATAGTCCCCGAAAACGGCATTTCCGTAACGGAGTCTCGGACGCTCTACGGAGCCGACACGGAAATGAACCTTTTGCTGAGCGTTTCCTTCCGCACACAAGGCGAAGATATAGGCACGAGGGGCGGAACCATCAGCGGCGCTTCCATAAGCGACGGCTCGATCGTCTTCAATCCCGGCGATGAATTGAGCTTTACGTTACAGCCGAATGCGGGCTACCGCGTCGGCGCCGTCGGATTCCTTCCCGATACCGGTACTCCCGGCGCGGGCGGAAGAAGACAGTTTGCTTCCGAGTACGTCATGATGGAAGTGCCCGCGGATAACGGTGGAGAGCTTTCGGACGACGCCTTCCCGTTTACGCTTATTCCCGGCATCGGAGGCAACTACACGCTTCGATTCAACGACTCCGGCGAAGGCATGGTAATACGCATACTCTTTATAAAGCAGATAACGTTAACGCGCTCGATATCGCTGTTGGACGGGTATGAATCCCCCGTGTTCTTCAATCAGTTCAAGTGGGAGGAAAACGCGCTTTGGGAAAGCACGGATAACGACGATTCGGCTTCCGTAATCATCGATTACGGTACCCAAATAAGCCTTCAAGTGCAGGAAAACTTTGCCGCCGTCACTTCTTCCGACGTGCGTTACCGCTTTGTCGGATACCTGATAAACGGCGTCATGCAGGATCTCACGTTGTCCAGAGCCTACCCCGGTTCCACCCAAAGGAACTTCACTATTTCCGATGACGCAATGAACGGCGCCACGGTGGCGGGCGGAAGCGGAGTTTTCACCGTCGAGGTAGTGGCGCTGTACCAGCCGGTATACACCATTGTCATAGACAACGTGTTTTTCGATACCGACGGTCGCTGCGTCAATCCGGGCTCCGTTACGATGCGGACATATCTATATGATCATTCGCGCGTACAATACGTGCAGAACACCTTAGCTCTTGCGGCGGCGACGGGAGACAGCGGAGCGAACGCCACGGACGGCAAGTTGTATTTCAGAGTGCTTGGCGGCATCAACGGAAATTCCGGCAACGCATACAACACCTGGAACGAGAATACGATAACCCTTAATTGGGGACGGGAAGGCTACTCGGAAGGATTTGTTCTGAGAGGCTGGGAAGTGTACGCTTATGACGGCTCGGGGTGGAGCTGGAAACAGATCGGGAGCGGCAATAACTTCTCGTTCGAAATAAACGCCCTCTTTGAGGAGTCTTATTTAAGGTATGTCAACACCAATAACGAGGTAGACAATAACTATACAAACATTTCCGGAGGGCTTAAAAACCATACCGACGAGGGAAGCGGCTATGTTTACGGTATTCCCGAAGGGAGTGCCTACGACGACTATTGTATAATGATTCGTCCCGTTTTCGAAAAGCAGAACACCATTTACACCATACCCGAAGTGGCGTCTATTTATGCGGGAACTTATATCCCTTACGAAAGCGATCAGATGAATCCTCCCGTAAGACCTTCCATAAACGGTAATACGGACAGTTTGCAGAAGAACTTCTCGCAGGGCACTACGGCGGTGCTGAGACCGAACGTGTCGAACGAGTACGTTTTCGAAGACTGGTG
This sequence comes from uncultured Clostridia bacterium, assembly GCA_944362765.1. Classification (GTDB taxonomy): domain Bacteria; phylum Bacillota; class Clostridia; order Christensenellales; family DTU072; genus Stercoripulliclostridium_A. The sequence continues at coordinate 56,857 of CALVTP010000001.1, forward strand.
GGTAGATATAATAGGGGAAGACGGAAGCGTTGAGCGCCATCGGTTGGAAGCAGGAAGCAATATAACGCTATCCGGCGTCGCCAACCGCAACGGAGAGCCGGCGGAGTTCACTTATAGCCTGACCACGAGCGACGATACGGACAAAAACGCGCTCTCCATCGTCATGAACGACCACTACAAAGTCTATGCACGTTACACCGCGCAGCACAAAATGACGATAAGCGCCACGAACATCACCGCAACCTCCTTCAATGCCGCTTTGCCGAAGCTTAATATCTCTTATAAGCGGACGCCGACGTCCGAAGCGGAAGTTTTGGTAGACGAGGGATTCCCGACGGACGCCTTGGAAAAATACGGCTTTACCTTCGTGGGCGGTGTTTTCAGCGGCATGGTCGCGGTCGGAGGAAGGCTCACTGCTTCGTTATCCGTAGCCGGTTACAGTTCCGAGCCCGGCGAAATCGACTTCTTCAACCCGCGCTACGACAGGTTCAGCGACGTACACATACAGGTTTCCGGCAAGGATATTTTCGGAACGGGACAGACCGGCGACGACGCCGACCAAACGTCCTTGCGCACTCTGGAACAGATTCAGGCATATCTTTCCGGTAATGCCGTGGGCGATGGCGCGGCGATAAGCTACCAAGCCTATACCGAACTTCTCGAAACATTCAGTCTGGAGATCGTCTCCAACAGTTCCAAGACAATTACCTTTGATTTCATAAGCTACGGCGAAATCAACATCGAAGACGTTTTCACTACGGGGGTCGAGGGCTCCACGGCGGGCGTCAAGCTTCCCGCGGCTTTGGCAGAGGCGCTGGGTTATGACGGAGATATCTGGGTCTATGACGGCGACGTGAGAGGAGTGGTAAGCGACGCGGACGGGATTGTGGACGGCAATATCCGTATTGCCAACGTGCCGATAATAAGCGGTTCGGGCTATGATAACATCTCCGGTGACGCGAAAGAAATGGACTTCTGGCTGAGAATCAGGCACGGTGACGGTACGATAATCACTCTTGACAACAGCGATATCGGCAGATTGGGCATAAGCTTTTCCGAAGCTTCCGCATACAAGAAGATTTCCCGCGTTTCGCTGTACGGCACTCCCAGTTCGGGTCTTACGTCCTTCCCGTTCGGTAATAAGGATGCCGCCGGCGATCATCTCGGAGGAGGCGACGGCACACTCGGCGCGCCCTTCCTGATTTATACGGCGGAGCATCTCAACAGCATAGACAGGATATATAAAGGTAATGACGGCGTCATGAGCGGTATTTATTTCCGGCTGGAAGACGATATCGATTTGTCCGGATCGGCTTTCGGAGGCCGTCTCACTGCGGACGTAGCGACCGTACAAGGAACCAAACTCAGCATGGGCTTCACCGGCACGCTTGACGGCGACGGACATTCGATAACCAATATAAGCATTAACATTTCCGGACAAAACGATTACGTCGGATTGTTCAGCAAGATAGGAAACGGCGGAAGCGTCTCGGATCTCCGACTTTCCGGCTCGGTCATCGCCGAACAAGGGAACTATGTCGGGATGCTTGCAGGCTATGTCATGGGCGGCAGAATCAGGGACGTCACGATCTTTAATCCCGATGTCTCATCCGGGCAGAACCAAGTCTACGGCAATAAGTACGTGGGCGGATTGGTAGGCTATATTACGGGCACGAGCGGAGAACAGGAAGCAACGATATCCTTCGGCGCAGATACCGAAACCGTCGTTCTGGAAAGTATCGTGGTTTATGCCTATACCGGCGGCACATATGATTCGTCGTCCAAGAATTATACCGGCGGTGTCGGCGGTATCGCGGGCGCTATGGGAGCCTATTCCAGGATTACGGGGGATTATACCTACACCGGCGAGATACCCGAAGATGAAGCGGCGGCGGGTGAGTTGAATCTGGACTTGGATCTGCTCAGCGCAAATGCCATATTAAGAAGTGTCGTCGTGGTCGGTCAATATGCCTCCGGTATCTTGGTCGGAAGTGTTGAAGACCGCACAAATACCGCCTCAACGGAAGAAGGCTCCGAGTACAAATTTGCCGTCTCAGGCTTCAAGGTCGAATATGCTACCGGAGACGATCAGACGCAGTCCGGTAAGGCGGCGCTCGGCGGAGCGATAGGCTTTATCGGGTACAAGGTCGTCGTAGGGCTTTTGGATGTCAACATTGTGGGAACGCACGCTGTTTCGGGCGACAGACCCGATAATACCGTCCAAACATTCACAGAGGATCTTGCGCGCTCATTGGGCGTAGGCGGCTTGGCGGGTAATAATATCGGCACGATCAGATATTCCAAAGTGACGGGAGGCGGTTTACTGGACGTCAAAGCCGGCGCGGTAGGCGGTGTAGCGGGCGTCAATTTCGGTACCATTGAAAATGTCAGCATGCAAATCCGCTTGAAGGTCAACAGGCGTGCCCCGACAGGCGAGCGCGGATTGACTGCCGCGTTGGGAGGCATAGCGGGCGTCAACTGGACAAATGCGTCGATAATTGACTGTGAAGTCGCGATGCCGCTCGGTACCTTCGGAGACGAGGAGGCGCTGGAGGCAGACGACGCCACTCTGGAAATGATTACCGGCAGCGATATCTACGACCCGGTAGCAAACGGCGGCATGGGTGGCGGCTTGTACAGTCAAATCAATTATGAAGACGCGACAAATATCTATGTCGGTCTCGCGACCGGATATAACGGCGGGAGCGCTTACGTCAGAGGCGGCAATTATGTAGGTAAGATTTTGGTCAATCGCCGTAACAACGATGTCTCCACCGGGCAAAGCTACGTCGGCGGCGCGGTAGGGTACAGCGATTCCACCGTGGCGTCCACCGGTATTACGACAAATGTTCATATTTGCTTCTTCCAATACCTCTATGTCGATTCCGATGTGGATGAAAACGTAAAAAACAGAGAGCAAATCCTGAATGTCGGCGGCATATACGGTAAATCTTCCGGCGCCGAGGTTTCGGGTACTTACGACGGAGCTCGGATCTATGCCGCATACCTGGGCGGCGGCGATGCATTGTCGCAGGGGGATCTTGACCAATCTTCCTGGACGCCGAGTAATGCTTACATGACCGGTACAAATGTAGGCGCGGCGAGAATAAATGTGACTGCAGGAGAATTGACGAAGGAATGCCTGATGCCTGCCGACCCTTCCGGATCGATATTGAAAACCTGGTATTATAATGAATCCAACGAATGTCCCAAGTGGGTGCATGATGATGTGCTAAGAATTAAGATTAACTGGGCTGCTACTGACTGGTTGCCCCCTGATTTGGAGTTTGGGTGGGGATATATGTACGCCGGCAACGGAAGATACGTAAATATTTATTCTTAACGGAGAACTTCCGTAATGCGACGGCCTGACGACGGTAAAAAGCCCGCAAGATGCGGGCTTTTTCATTGATAAAACCGTAAAAAGCAGTGCCGAGGGCAGGCGGAAGGCGCGCGTTACAAGCGTTAGGATATTCTTCGGGCGATACTCGGTACATTAGGCGGGCGGAGCCGAAAAAATGCCGGTGCGGGCGGAGAGTTTACCTGCGAAGCGCCCTCCGAAAGCGCCGCTTTTTACCGGGACAGCGCTCCCAAAAAGGCGGTGAAGCGCGTTTCCAACGCAAGCGGCAAACTTACGTCTCTGCCGCTTGCCGCGAGAGTATCCAGTGCAATAAACAACTCGATTTCGAGATTCAGAAGCCTTTCGACGCCGCCGCGCCCGGAAGGAAGCTTGTCTGTAGGGATATTCCGCCCTTCCGGAGAGCGCAATTCGTCGACAACCGCTCTTTTGAGACTTTTCAGATAGCGGATTATAGGGGCGGGAGAGTTCATCCGCTCCAAAATCCCCAGCTGCTCTTCGGCAAGGTATCGTGCGTCGGAGTATTCCGGACAGGCAGTGCCGCGAAGTTTTTCGTTGTACGCACGCGCCAGCTTTTCGATGTGTTGTTCGTCCATAGTATAGTCTATTATCGGCGTCTTTTCGAAAGACCATCTCTTGAAGTTTTCGATAAAAAGACATCTTTCGACGTATACCTCCAAAATCCACGGCGCCATAGCGGTTAGAATAGCGGTATGGAACTGTTTTTTTCCGATTGCGCCGCTTCGCGCGCGGCGGAATATTTTTTGGAGACTTTCCCGGGACGGACTGCCGTTCTATACTCTTCGGAGAGCACGCGGAACCTGTTTTTAAGAGCAGGCGTAAGATTGTCGGAAGCTCCCGAAGAACAGGCGCAGGCAGTAGCGGTTGGCGCAGACTGCGCCGATAATTATCGACGCGCAAGGCTGACGGGAACTGAATACATATTGTCCGGCGGCGTCGATTTCACGGAGATGATTTCAGATTTTTCAATCATAGGCTTCCAAAAAATTGAAAAAGGTTACCCGAAAGCTGTTTTTATAGATATTGCCGACAGTGAGCGCTTCAGACAGCAGGAGGAAATTTTTTCAACCTACGCCTATCTTGACATTCTGGACAAGGGACTCGTCGACGGTTTCAAAAAGGAGGTCAAAGAATCGGTCACCCAAGCCTTAGAGGAATTGAAAGAGGGTTCACCTCAGGAACGATTGAAATTTTTTGCGGAGGCGCTGACTGCGTCGGGCGGGCGATCGGAGTTTTTCGGCATGAGAAGGGCGCTTTCCTCGGTCACCGGAAGGAGTTTTGCCTTGGTGGCGCTTTTCACGGCGATTCGATTTACAAATTTCGATTTTGGTAGTATATTATTAGGTAGAAGCGATGCCGAAGCGCGGCTTCGGGGAGAGATTTGTTCGCGGGCTGCGGCGCCGAGGCGGACGCCGAATCTTTACCTTATGCGCAAATACCTTCCTTCCGAAAACGAATTTCGGGAGTGGTCGTGGGCGATATTTCAGTCCGAAGAGTGTGACCCGCGGGAGGAACTTACGCTTTATCAGGCGGCTGCGGCGCTCACCGCGGGGGAGGGCTTTTTCCCATCCGTCTGGGACGCGGGATTTATCGACGGCATGCTTCGCGGAGAGGATTATCTCACCGGAGAAAATTCGTTAAAATCATAAAAACGGCTGACCATCGGTGACCGGCTCCGTTCGGCGGTCTTCCCGACGGACGACAAGCCCGGCGGCAAATGCCCGCAAAAGAGGAAAGTATGAAATTGAAAATCGACGCCGATTTGTTTTTATTCGATCTGGACGGCACCGTTTACCTCGGTGACACGCCCATCGAAGGCGCCATGGAAACGCTCAATAAACTCAGCGCGATGGGGAAGAAGGTCTGTTTTCTGACCAACAACTCCTCCAAAGACAAGCGCGAATATGTCAGGAAACTAAGTTCGATGGGTTATCCCGTCGACCTGTGGCAGATAATAACTTCGACGATGGCGGCAGTACAGTTTCTGCACACCCGACGCCCCGGAAAATCCGTCTATCCGATAGGCACCCCCACTTTCATAAAGACCCTCGAAGAGGAAGCCATCCCCGTTTCCGAGGACGCCGACATAGTGCTTTTGGCGTTCGATACCACGTTAACCTACGACAAATTATGGCGCGCAAACGTGTTGTTGGAAGAGGGGAAGGAGTTTATCGCCACTCATCCCGACACTGTTTGTCCTTCCGACAAAGGCGACATGCCCGACGTCGGTTCGCTGATGGCGCTTCTGGAATGCTCCTCGGGGAGGGCGCCTTCAGTCATCTGCGGCAAACCGCATTCCCCGATGGCGGAAATCATCGCCCATCTTTTCGATATCCCGAAGGAGAGAATAGTCATGGTAGGCGACAGGCTGTATACCGACATCCTTTTCGGCATAAATAACGGCTATCAATCGCTTCTTGTGCTCTCCGGCGAGACGACGAAGGAAATGCTTCAGGCATCAGGCGTCAAACCCACTTTCGTCTTCGACTCCATCAGGGACATAATAGAGGATTAGTTTTTTCCGTTCCGAAGACTTTAAACGGCGGAAAAAGGTTGCAAAAGCTTATTTAATATTATATAATAAATCTCGCGGGCGTAAGGCTCGTTTCGAAATCTACCGTATACGGAGAAATCAATGAAAAAAAAGATACTTATTACGGTTGCGATAATGCTTTTGGCGGCGCTGATGACGACGCTTGCGGCGTGCAACACTAGCTACAAACAGGACGCTCTTCCCGACTCTCCCGACGCTTCGGCGAAAGTGAGTTCCAACGGCGGACTGGCTGTAAAGGTGGGAAATTACATCTATTTCATCAACGGACTTGCCGGACAGGACGGCGATAACGAATTCGACGACGTCGTAAAAGGCGCCATAATGCGCGTCCCCCTCGATAAAGAAGGCGTGCCGCAACGTGACAAAGTACAGACTGTCGTCCCGAAAAACGTCTATAACTCCGAGGAAAGTTCCGCTCTCGTCGTAAAGAAAGGCTATATTTATTTCACTACGCCGAACGACGAAAACAACTCCGACGGCGAGCCCAAGACATCGGAAATGATCCTGATGCGCGCGACGCTGGACGGCTCCAAAATAGAGACCGTCGCCGAGTTCGACGACTACTCTTTAACTTATCGTGTGTCCGATAATTACATCGTCTATCACAGGGGGACGGAGTTAAGGCTCATCGATCTGAACGATAAGAAGTTCAAAGACACGCTTATCGAAAGCGGAGTCGGCACCGTCATTTTCCCCGATTACGCCGATAATGAAAACGCCTTGGCAGACGTCGTTTTTTACACCAAAACTCCCGCCGATCCCTATGCCGATCATAATGAGGTCTGGGCTTACCGTGCGGGCGGCGCTCCCGTCGAAGCCATCAACGGGCTTAACGATTTCAACAAGGCGTCTCTTCCGCACCCCGGCGGTTACAGTCTGAGCCTTATCGGCGCGGATTTTGTTGGCGACAGCTCCATCCGCCTGCACTACACAAAGACGGATTCGGGTGCCAATAAGCGCTCTACGGGAGTCTATTCCTATACTTTCGGTGAGGACTTCACTTTCTCGGAGAGTGCGGAGATCCGCTACACCAAAGGCGTTACCTACACGGCAATCGACTTTGTTTCGGATGAACGTATCCTTGCTGTAGACTCCGATTCCATCGACATGATCTACAAGGACGGTGACGAATGGAAGCATATCCCGGTCGTTGAAAAAGCCGCCACCGTCATGGATTTCACCGTATCCGATAAAGAGTACACCTTGACATATCTCGAGTCCGATGTCATCAAGGTTCTGGAATTCGTCTTCGACCCCTCCGCCGACGAAGTCATTACACTTCAGGATGTGACTACCAAGTTCAACTCCGAATATAATTCCGACTGGCTGGGGCTCGACCTTATTGACGGAGTCGTTTACTATTTCAATTCCGACGTTCTGGATAACATCTACTATCTTAATCTTAATAAAGTCGATTCGCGCGACGTAAGAACGCAGATACCTCAGAGGCTCGGCGTTTTCTCCGCCCAAGATATAATTTCCATGCTTGAATCCGGCGAGGAAGAGGAGTAATTTTCCTTTGCCTGATATTAAATAATATATGCGATATAATTCGCTCACACAAAACCTTTTGAAGAAAGTTCGCACTGGTGGCGAACTTTTTTATAATTTTCTTCCCGCAAAGTTAGAGTATGAGGGCTTTAATATCTCGCAAAGAAAAAACCTTATGGAAAAGCTTGTACACACGTACGAGCTTTTTCAATAAGGAAGGGAAAGAGACGGGAAGAAAATTATATAGCCGCGGCTAGGGGCATATTTCACGGCGCTTTCGGACGAAAGAAACAAGTTTCCTCCCTTCGGGAGTTGTCTCGGAGCGTATGTCTATACAGCCCTTCGACAATTTCGCCCGAAACCGCAACCGGTAGAGGCTTTATCGCCTCCGCCGGTTGCTTCGCCGCAAACTAACGCAAACAAGACTCCTACTTGTTCAAACGCCTTATATTCCTTTTGCTTGCCCCAATCCGCTGCGTATCTCACGGTTTACGCAGTAGTCTACATTGTTACGCTTTACTTAATAGTGTGAGTTGTTTTTTATTGACCCCGCAAAATTGATGTACAATTTTTTAATCACCCGCAAAATCTATCTTTCTAAGACGATATCTCTTCCTTCTCTTCGGTATTATAAGAGTTGGCTCCAAAACGGACAGTCGCTTCGCTCCTGTCCTGCTACGTGGCTACGAAATAATTTTCTTCCCGCAATCAATAGCTCCTTATGAAAAAAGCTCGTACGGGGTACGAACTTTTCCATAAGGTTTTGTTTTCTCGAACAATTAAAGTTTTCTTACTTTAATTTAGCGGGAATGGCTACAACCGACACCCCCTCACTATAAAATACAGTCGTCGAGATGTAGACTATCGTGTAAACTGTGAGATACGGAGCGGATTGGGGCGATATTGGGGGTGATTTTTCGCGAAGCACCGGAAGGAGTGTACAAAGATGTACATGACTGGAGGTGCCCATAGGGTGTAACCCTTAAAATCCTATACACTTCGCGGAAAGGCGCCCCCAAGAGCGCCCCAAGACGCGGGTTGAAATAATTTTCTTCCCGCAATCAGGTCTTACCTTATGAAAAAAGCCTGTACGTGCGTACAAGCTTTTCCACAAGGTTTTGTTCAAGCGAGCAATAAAAGTACTCTTACTTTAATCTTGCGGGAAGAAAATTATTTCGTAATAGTGATTTTGGTACGATTCCTTGGTGCGTCGGGATTGATGCCCAGCGCCTCAGCCATAAACGCCACATACAACTCCACAGCCAGAGAATAAATAAACGGTGCGTTCATGCCGCGGCAGGTAGGCATATCGAGGCACTTAGAGGACATTCTTTTGACTTCGCTGATATCGGTAAAAGATATGATATTGGCTCCCAAAAGCCCGAGTCTGGTAGCCATACTTATAAATTCGTTGGTGAATTCGGAATCGGGAGCCAGGAGAAGGACGGGGGTGCCTTCCTCGACTACGGAGATAGGTCCGTGCATAAATTCCGAGGTAGAGAAGGAGCGGCTGAGCTTATAGCACGACTCCATCATTTTCAAAGAGAGTTCGCTGGCGGCGCATTGCGGAAGTCCGCGGGTGAGGATAAGAAAGTTGTTTATGTTCTGTGTCGATTCGGCAAACGCCTTGATGGTATCTTTGTATTCGTCTATAAAGTCCCTGAGGAGGGGCGGAAGTTCCGCGGGGTTCATTCTTGCGGGGATGGGGGAGAGGGCGTTCGAAAGAAGGAACATTGCCACCAGCTCCGCGAGGAATGTTTTGGTTGCGCCGACGCTTTGTTCCTCTCCTGCGGCGAGGTCGATATGGAAGTCGGCTATTTTTGCGAGCGGCGATTCGGCGTTATTGGTGACGGCGACGGTGAGGGCGCCGGTTTCCTTTGCGGCTTCCAGCACCATGTGCGTATCGGTGGACATGCCGCTTTGAGAAATAGCCAAGACCATATTTTTGGAGAGGTTGACTTTGGCTTTGTAGACGGTGGTGATGGAGGGAGTGAATTTGGAGACCATAACTTCGCCGATGGCTTCGACGATATATTTAAAATAAGTGGCGGCGTTGTCCGAGGTGCCGCGTGCGACTGTAGTTATGTTGGTGATACCGCGCGCTTTGAATGCTTTGGCAATGTCTTTGATGACCTGTTTGTTCTGAGCCATGACGTTTCTTACGACGTCGGGGGCAGCCAGGAACTCATTCAACATTACGGACATATTATGCTCTCCTAACGACACTTTTGTAATATGATGTAATTATTATATGCTATCACGGTATAAAAGTAAAACGAATTAAGTTGAAAATATTGATTAATTTCTCCCGACTCTTGCGGCAGCGGCATGGCGGTGCAGCCGTTTAAACGGCAAAAAAGCGTTTGAAAATCGGTCGATTTCAGATAAATCGCTTGCGTAATTGTTGCCACACGGGGAGATTTCGGCTATAATGAATTGGGTTTTAAGTATGATGAAAGGCAGCAAATTAAACCTTCAATTCGGGACGAAAGTCATTTACGAGGACGCTTCGTTCATATTGGAGAGTAACGACAAAGTCGGTGTAGTCGGCGTAAACGGCGCGGGAAAGACGACGCTGTTCAAGATAATTCTTGGCGAAATCGAGCCCGATTCCGGCTCCGTTTATACCTCAAAGCGCCGCATAGGCTATCTTCCGCAGGAAATAATCGCCGAGGAGAGCGATTCTACGGTGTGGGAGTACATTTTCGACGGCAGACCGATAAACAAAATCCATTCAGAGCTCGAAGAAATTTATAAACGGCTGGAATCGGAAGAGGACGATCCGACGGAGGATCTGAGGCGGATGCAGCAGTTGAGGGATGAGCTCGAATATTACGACGAATATAACGCCGAAGACAAACTTCTGGAACTTGTCGAGGAGATGAATATCCCGGCGGAACTGCTGAACCGTAAGATGAACGAGTTGTCGGGCGGGCAAAAGTCGAAGATGGCGTTTGCGAGGACGCTCTTTCAAAAGTCGGAAATCCTGCTCCTGGACGAGCCGACGAACCACCTGGACGCCGAGATGAAGGAGTTCGTCACCAAGTACCTCAGCCGCTACAAAGGCATGGTTCTGATAATCAGCCACGACGTCGATTTTTTGAACGCCATCGTCGGGAAAATCCTTTTTGTCGACGCCGTTACGAAGAAATTGAAGGTCTATCCCGGAAACTACGACGAATTTTTAAAGCGCTCCGCCGAGGAAAAGCGGGTAAGGGAGTTGGAGACAAGACAGAAACTGAAAGAAATAGAGGAACTGGAAGCCTTCGTCAAACGCGCCCGCGAAGCCTCAGCCACCAACCACGCCCTTAAAAGAATGGGCTTGGAGCGCGCGGCAAGACTCGAAAAAAAGAAAAAGGAATTGAACGCGCCGGAGGTGTCTTTCAGACGCGTCAAGATGAATATCGCTCCAAAGCGCGAAGGCGCAAAGTGTCCTTTGGAGGTCGAAAACCTTAATTTCGGTTACCCGAATCAGCCATTACTATACAACGGGCTTTCCTTTAAGCTGCAAGGCGGGGAGCGTTTTCTGGTGGTCGGATTAAACGGCGTAGGGAAGTCTACGCTCCTTAAATTATTGACAGGGCTGCTCCTTCCGGCGTCCGGGAGAATCCGTTATAATCCGCGGACGGACGTAGCGTATTACGCGCAGGAGCTGGAAGATGTGGAGCTCGATAAAACGGTATTTGAAAACGTCGTCACCCCCGAGTACACCGATTGGCAACTGAGGGGAATATTAAGTAATTTCCTTTTTTACGAAGGGGATATCAACAAGCGGGCGGCGGTGCTGTCGCCCGGGGAGAAGGCGCGAATCGCCCTTTGCAAGGTGCTTTTGAAGAAGGCGAATTTGCTGCTCCTGGACGAGCCGACGAACCACCTCGACCCCGAAACGCAGGCGATAATAGGGGGGAACTTCAATCTATTTCCGGGGACGATAATGGTGGTAAGCCATAATCCGTCGTTTGTGGAGCAGATAGGGATAGAAAGGATGCTGATACTGCCCTCCGGTCGGATAGAGCCGTACTCGCGGGAGCTCCTCGAATACTACTACGAGCTGAACACCCCGGAGGAGGAGAAGGAAGCCCGCCGCAAAAGCGCCGACACAGCCGAAAAATCCACCCGAAAAGGTGCGCGTTGAAAGCGGGAAAAGCCGTGTTCACAAAAGCCTTCCGCTGAAAACTCCCCCGAAAGCCGGGGGAGTTTTGAATAAAATCCGATTGTAAATCTTTGTTTCCGGTTATTTTTTAAATCAGTCAGGACGATTTTGCCGAAAGTGTTATTCGTAATAGTTTTCGGGATAGCCTTCGTCGAGTCTTTCGGGCTCTATTTCCAGGTCGCCTTCGGGGGTGACGTTGATGACGGTGGCTCCGCGCTGGGAGACGTCGCCATTGATTCCGATATAGGCAAGGTAGTCTATACTCATGCCGTATGTCAGGCGGATACCCTTATAGGTAAGGCTTATCCAGTTGTAATGGTCGTGCCCGCAAAACACCCATTTGGTGCTTCCGAGCGCCTGCATCGTTTCGAACATTTCGTCTTCGAAGTCGGAGGTGCAGGGCTTTTCACCCGCCTCGCCGTAGTGGAAGGTGACGTTTTCGGTGTCACGGAAGGAATTTTTCCAATATTCGTAGATGGCGTCGCGGTATTCACCGAAGGGTATGTGTATGAATAAAGTGCTGGGGACGACGGCGTTGATTTCTTCTTCGGAGTAGTCGGCGGCGCCGGAGGCGTTCAATTGACGTTTGATTCCGGCATTTTCGGCGTTAATTTTCGCTACCGATTCGGCATACCATTCTATCTGATTTTCGTGGAGTCCGTCGTAGTTACCGAGGATATTTATAAGTTGGTCGCCGACGTAGTCGTGGGTGTCCATGAGGTAGAGCGTCTGGCGGATGAGCCCGCTTTCTTCTTCGCGGATGTTGATGTAGTAGTTGACGTCGTCTACGCCCTCGGCGCGGTCGACGAGGCAGTAGGGCTGTTCGGCATAAAATTCGTACATCTGGTCGCGGTTGTAGAAGCTATACGGTTCGGTATCGTGGTTTCCGAGGCATATCGCGTAGTAGACGCCGAGTTTTTCCATCAGGGTCGTCAACAATTCGGCTTCGCGGATGTTGTTGAAGGAGCCTGCCTGCGGCGGCACCGGGTAGACCATATCTCCGGTGAAGATAACGAGGTCGGGAGTGGTGCGTCGTATAAGTGTTTCGACGGCATCCAGAGCTTTTTTATCTTTTCCTATCGAAAAAGCGCCCCCGCCGAGGTGTACGTCGGTAATCTGTAAAATTTTGAAGTCGCCGTTTTCGGCGTCATCCGGGACATAGAAGGTCCAGACGCCGTCCACCAATTTGGGTTCGAAGCGGGAACCGAGGTACTCGGTATCCTCGACATTGCCCATATTGACTTCGTAGCCTATCAACCCCACCACAAAAATGACGACGAGCGCCAAAAGTATGGCAAGCAGCACGAGTCCGACGATTTTCCACGCAAGGTGTCTCTTTTTTTCTCTTTGAAGTGCCATATGTCTCCTCCGGAAAGTATCTAATAAATTATAACTTGAAAAGCCGTTTTCGTCAATATGCGCGGCAAAAAATTATGTTATAAAATTTACAGCAAAAGAGAATAAGATTTCTATTTTCGGTTATTTTCCGCGCACGTGCACTATTGACAGCCCGGGGCGCGGGGTGTATAGTATAATCGTAAACGGAGGAAGTATGGCTTTTCAAACGAAACGCGACAAAGGGAATTATTACGCATCGCTGGTGTTGTTCGGATTTTTCGGACAGGTGGCGTGGTGTGTGGAAAACAGCTTTTTAAACCTTTATGTCTACCGCACGATAACCACCGATCTCAGCATTGTTTCGGCGATGGTAGCGTCCAGCGCGGTGGTGGCGACGCTGACGACGATAGTCATGGGCTGGGTGACGGATAGAATAGGCAAACGTCGCCCGTTTATGGTGTATGGGTACCTGTTATGGGGAATTTCGGTAGCCGCATTCACACTTTGCTCGATTGACAACATGCAAACCATTTTCGGACTCGACCACGCCGCGGCTGTCACTGCGGCGGCTGTAGGCATGGTAGTGGTGGATTGCGTGATGACATTTTTCGGCTCCACCGCAAACGACGCGGCGTTCAACGCATGGGTGACGGATACGACGAATACGGGAAACCGCGGCAAGACCGAAGCTTTCCTCAGCATTCTTGCGTCGGCGGCGTATGTCGTTGTCTTCCTTCCTTTCGAAGCTTTCGGTATCACGGCAAACAAGTACTATGACGCGGCGGGAAATCAAGTGACCTCTCCCGTCGAAGGCGGCACGACGGTGACGGGGAACTGGCTGTTGTTTTATCTGTTGATAGGCGGGCTGGTGCTGGCTTCGGCGATAGCGGGATTTTTCATATTGAAGGACTCTCCCGAACTGAAACCGCAGCGCAAGATGCCCTTCAAGGAGCTCTTTTACGGTTTCCGTCCTTCCGTCGTAAAGCGGAACAAATACCTTTATCTGGTCTTTGCGACGCTTGCGATAGAGATGATGGCTAACAATTGCTTTTTCAACTATCTTATCATCTATTTAGAGAACACGATGCGCTGCGCCGACTATTTATGGGGCGGGTATCTCATACCGATGGGGCTCATTTACGGGCTCGGGATGGGCGCGGGGTTGATTGTCGGCGTGCTTTTGGACAAGCGCAGCGACAAAGCCAAGTTTATCCTGCCCGGTATCGTCGTAGCCGTAATCGGAGCCGTTGGAATGTATTTTTTCAGTCCCGACTTCATGGAAACGGGGCAGGCGATGTTGTGGCTGTTCTGTCTTGCGGCGTTGGTACAGGCGACCGGTCACAGCATAGTGACGGTAGTTTGCCTTGCTACGATAAGGAACCTGACTCCTCAGGGAAAGGTCGGAAGGTTCCAGGGCATCCGCATGGTATTTTACGTGGCGCTTCCGATGGCGCTCGGGAGCATTGTTTCGGGAGTGGTTTCATCCGGCGACCGTTACATCACCGGCTATGACGAATTCGGGCACGCCGTTTATACCTGCCCGCCGATAATCTTCCTTTTGACGGCGATAGTTTCGGTATTTGCGGTAATTCCGACGATTTTCCTGATGAAGGCACCCGAGGGAGCGCTTCTGAAGCCGCAGGAAGAGGAGGAGAACTTTCTTCCCGCCGAATAGGAAGAAATAAAGCTTTAAGGAATGCAGACGGTCGTTCCGACTATGCAAGAGCGTTCGTAACCTGCAAGGGCGTTTTCTTACCCGGGAAAGGGGCATCTCGAAGCTTTTCGCCGTAAAGTTTTCGGCGGTTTCAGTAAAGTTTTTCACCTCCTCGGCTGCCGCAAGGTTTTTTTAAAGAATGCTCGGCTGTCGCAAGGTTTTTTCAAAGGCTTCCGTTGAGATCCGTTAAATTCAAAAAAGGAAAAGTCCGCCCCGCGGCGGACTTTTTTGAAAATTTTCCTGTTGTCGACTGCAATCGGATTCGATTTCAAATCCCGGGCATGTCGATTATCAAGCCTTCTTCTTCAGAAGGTAGACGGTGAGGGAAACGACGATTATCAACGCGGCGCCACCGATAAGGATTATCATGAGGTAATTGGTTTCGGGCTCCTCTTTGACGAATGCGAAGGCGGAGACGGTGTCGGCGGAATCGATGGTGATGTAGCCGTTTTCGACTCCGACCAGTCTTACCGAATAGACGCCGTCCTGTTTGACGAGTACTTTGACGGTTTCGAGGTCTTTCAGCGCTTCGGGCACCTTGACGGTGATGGAAGTGGGCTCGTCGCTATCGCCGTTCGTGGTGATATTGAAGGCACGCACGATGGTTTCGTTGGAGGAGATGACGTCGTTCAAATCCTTGTCGTTTTTATCCATTTTTTCGACTTCGAGTACCGTTTCGGGGTTGAAGCCGTTCTCGTTATCGACGATTATATCGATGCCGGACTCGTTGGAGACGAGGTTTTCGCGCTTGATGACGAGGCTGACCACGACATTTTCGGGGGCGTAGTAGTCTTCGGTTTCGCCAGCAGAAAGGGTGACGGTGTATCTGCCGACGTCGGTGAAGGAGTTGGTGTGGAAGAGTTTACCGTCCATTTCCCAGCTGAATATGACGTCGGCGCCGGAGTTTACGGAGGCTTCGATATGGAAGGCTCCGCCGTTATAAATGAACTCGAAGGAGAGCGACGGGACGGAGATGGAAGCGTTGAACTTCATTACTTCGAAGGTGGCGTCGTCGTTGAAGGTGAGTTCGTAGTTGTCGTTCGACCAATCGGCGTAGAGCGGATATTTTTGTTTTCTTATACCGATGTCGGAGTAGATGGTTATGCCGAGAGAATCGCCCTCTATGACGCTGCCTTCGACTATTTCCCAGGCATTTTGTAGGACGGTGTAGTTTCCGTCGGCTCTCCATTCCGCATGCTGGTCGTAAAGGCGGACGGAGACGGGGCGCGGGGTAACGGAGTATTTGCCGTCCGTCACGGTGATTTCGTAGTTCGGGTTATCTTGGGCGTAGCCTTCTTTCAGGTAGATCTCGTACTCGCCGACGTTTTTGTTGTCGGGATCGGATTTTTGGAGTGTGACGACGAGGTTATCGCCTTCGGCAAGACCCATACCGCCTATGACCATCGTCAATTCTTTCAGCGGGTCGCCGTAAACGGTGGTGGCGTCTTGGATATCGAGAGTGATCGTTCTCGGGGTGACGGTGTAGCGGACGTTCTCGGAATTTGCGCTGAATTCGATGATATAATCGGGATTCAGGCTTTCAAGCGTACCGAGGGTGACTCTGTACGGACCTACATCCGCGAATGTTCCCCTTGCGAGTTTCTCGTAAGAGAGCGCGCCGTTCAGGCTGAAACCTTCGGGAAGTTCGATTCCGTCCTCTCTCACGACTTCGTAGGGGATATAGGCGTCGGCGTCGCCGTAGACGGAAGAGGTTTCCTCGGGAGTGACGAGAAGGGTTATCTTATCGATATCGACGGTACCCGCGACGTAATCGATATCGTAGTTCGGGTTATTGTCGTTGGTGAGGCTGCCTTGAGGAATGGGAATGCCGTAACCTGCCTGCATCGGAAGGTCTCCCGGGAAGCCCGCCAATTCCTCGCCTTCCACTTTATTGTAGACGGTGTAGGTGAAGTAATCTGCGGCGGGGAAGCATTCGACTGCGGGGTCGAAGAAGAATTCGACTCCGCTCTTTGCCGAGCTTTCCACTCTGACGGGGCGGCGGGTGACGGTGAAGGTGGCGCCGACGAAGGCGACGTTATAGTTGTCGTTTACGAACTCTTCGGTTGCCACAATGCCGTAGCTTCCGACGTTCTTGGCGCCCGACTCGATACCGAGCGCGCCCGCCGTAGGCTCATCATCTCCGATAAAGCCTTCGGTAATGAAAGTCAATTCGGGTGTGTTGACGGAAAAGTCGCTGCCGTCATACACTTCGGAGGCGTCAACGGCAATGACCGTGGCGTCCTTTTTGGTGATTTCAAAGGCGGTTTCGCTGCCCGAGAGGCTTACGGAGTAGTTTTCATTCTCCGTCGAAACGCCGTTTATTAAGTAAGTTCCGACATCTTCGCCGGCATCTCTTTCGAATACGACCCGGAGCTGTTCGCCGTTCACTCCGTCGACGGTGGCGCTGAAATCGGGATCTTCCTCCCCGTACACTTTGGTAAGCGTTTCAAGAAGCTCGGAGGGGTTGACAGCCGATTCGTAAGCGGTGACGGTGAACACCGTATCCGATTCGGTGATGACAGCCGAGTAGTTGGCGGCGAATTCCGCCTCGAGTACAACCGATGTAAAGGCGTAGCGTCCTACGTTTTCGCCCTCTTCTCTTATGAACGAGAATTCGACGGTTTCCTCACCTTCGCCCGCTTGTGAGGCGGCAAAGACGGGATCGGCTTCGCCGTACACCTTAGTCAGGAGTTCAACGGGAAGCGTAGAAGCGGAGACCGCTATTTCGGCTTTGGTGATTTCGATGTCGAACACCTTGGGGGAGCCGGCGGAGACGCCGATGTAGTAGTTCGGGTTTTCGATGACGACATAGACGGCAAGTTTATAACTTCCGACGGCAAAAATTTCGTCGACGGAGGAGCCTCCGAGTCCGATTTCCGCATATTCGGTGGCGCCGATGTCGTCTTTGCCGACTATACCCGAATATTCTATATCGATCGCGCGCGGGAACGCGTTATAGGTGAAGCTGTTGATTGTTCCGGAGGTAAGCTCCGTTTCGTCGAGCGATACCTGTAACGTCAATTGCTTTACGCCTATTTCGACGCCGTTGCCGTTGCCGCCGATAGTTACGATATAGTAATCGGTTTCGAAGGAGTCGCCGTGGTAGTAGCTTTCGCCGTTCATCTCGTAGTAGTAGGGGTAGTTATTCACCTCGAGCATGCCCGCATCGGCGCCCGTCAGGAAGACCCCGATATCTTGGGTGAAGTCGCCGTAGTAGGCGTTTCCTTCACCGCTCGCGACGAGGTTGGTGACATAGACGTCGGAGTCGGACTTATCGATCTCTCCCGTATATTCGAATTCGCCGTAGGTGTAGTAGCCGGAGTACAGATAGTAATCGACGGCGGCTTTGGTTACGACGTAGTCGGTTTGCGTGACGAAGTTGATGTTGTAGTTCGGGTTGTTGTCGTTCGTCATCGTGCCTTGGGTAATCTTATAACTACCGGGCAGCAGAACGTGATTGTGTTCACTGTACCGGGCGCCCTCGATATCGGCGTGACCGTCAAGGAGCGAGACATTGAATCCTCCGGCAGAGCTGTAGGTGATATTCAGAAGCTTGTCGGTGGCTTCTTCGTCGTATTTTGCGATGCCGAAGACAGTGCTCGCGGCGGAAGCGTAGACGGTGACGTTCTTTCTTTCTATAGTGTAGTAGACGCCGCTCGCAACGGATACTTCGTAGTTATTATTGTATCCCTGCGCCGAGGGGTTGTTCAGCGTGCCGCGGACGATTTCGTAGCTGCCGGCGTCGGCTTTTATGCCGTATCCTTCGCGGCTGAGTTTTCCGCCCAGGCTTTCGGAGCCGACAAGACCCGGTTTCTGACCCTCTTCGCCGTATTTATAATAGGTAACATAAGTAATGCTCTTTTCGGCGTCGCCGTAAACGGAGGAGGCGGCAATCGGAACCACCGTTATCGGTCTCCGGGTAATCTCGTAGTAATAGGTTTTGTCAAACCTGAAGGTGTAGTTCGGATATTTTTGGGTGGTCAGCTCTCCTAAGAGGATGTTGTACTGCCCGACATTCATTTGTTTGGTGGTGGCGTTCGAAGAAGAGCCGTTCCTTGTCAATTTGCCGGTAACTTTAAAGTCCCCGACTTCGCCTTCGATTTCGTAGAATATTTCGGAATCGGTTGCGTCGTTTCCGGCATATTCATGGGAGCCCCGTGCATTCTTTACGGTCAATTGCTTCGTCGTAACGATAACGGACTGACCGCCGAGGACCGTAAGCTCTATGCTGCCGCCGGAGTGCCTCATTCCCGAGATATCTATAACGTACTCACCGACGGTGGGATAGACGGTATTGTCGTCGCATTTAAGCACGGGAGCACCCTCGAAGTCGCTCTTGTCGTACATGACCGATTCGGAGAGGTTGTTTCTGATAAGATAGATTTCCCGAAGCTTTGCGTTGATGTCTTCAAGCTTGGTGCCGAAAGTAAACGTCGGCAATTTCGAAGAGTCGAGATAGACTATGGCTTTTATCGTTTCGACGGTAAAAGCGTCTTCCAAACCCGTTATTTCGGTAACCCGATAGGGGAGATCGGAGTTTTCTTCGAGGTAACGGCTCAGCACATCGTCCGCTGCAAGATCGTAACTCCCGGCAGGGAGGCGACCTTTTTCGTCGAGGCTGAAACCGGTGATTTTCAAGCCGCCTTCGACAATGAATTGATAGGTGGGATAAGCCGAGACATCGAAGTCGGACGCGTAATAGGTGTTGCCCGCGGCAAGGCTCCATTCCGAGCTGTTCACGCCGTCGCCCGAGCCGTCCTCGCCGAAGATATCGGGGATGGGCTCGGAGTAGACGATACTCGGGATATTTTGAACCTGCAGCACGATCTCGCGGCGCGTGATGGTGAAGGAATTGGTGTCGAGGTCGTAATTCAGTTCGAAGTCGGGATTGGCTTCCGGGGTGAGGGTACCTCTGTTCCATGCGTAGCTTCCCGGCTTTTCGCCTGCCGCTCTTTGAAGATTTCCTTTGAGTTCGGAGTAGAGATTGAAGTTATCTCTCACTTCGATGCCGTCATTGACTTCGGCTGAGAAGTAGCCGGAAGTCGGATCCGAATCGGCATATTGTTTGGAAACGGCGTTGGCGGTGACGGTGACCGGGAGCGCTTTTATCGTGTAGCTGCCGGCAGCGTCGTAAACGAAGGTGAAGTTATTGACTTTATTGACGTCCGTCGAGTAAATATTGGTGATGGCTATCTTATAATTCCCGGCGGGAGAGGACTCGATGGCGTCGGTATTGAAGGTGATCGTCAAAGTGTTTTTGCCGCCGAGCGCGCTGACGAGCGCGTTGCCTTCCTGTTTTACGTCGGTAACGACGGTGCCGTCGGCATCGAGCACCTTGGCGGAGAATGTAAGACCGTTTTCAAGTGACAGCGCGACGTGCTCTTGCCCGAAGTAACGCTCAAAATTCCCGGGGATTACTTCGATAATAAGCTTATTTATCGTAAAGTACAGCGAGGCGTCGTTAATTATGTTAAGGGCATAGACATCGGAGCTCAGCTCGTCCGTCAGGAAGAGGTATTGACCGGCAGACTCGCCTTTCGTTCTTTGAAGTTCTCCGCCGATTTCTCCCTCTCCGTTCAAGGTATATCCCTGAATCGTCATTTGTGAGGTGGTCAAAGTGTAGCTATAGCTTTCGGGATCGGCGGCGCCGTAGTACTTACTTTGCCCGGTGACAGGCGTAAGCGTGACCGGAAGGGCGTTTATCGTCACGTTTCCGGGTACGATTTTGACGTTGTAATTTTCGGTGGTGTAGCCCGTGAGAGTGATGGCGCGCTCATAAGTCCCGACCGCGTTCCGGGTGGCATTTGCTGCGCGGAAGCCCGCGCTGTCTGCAAAGCCGAAGCTCAGCCCGGAAAAGTTTGCCTCATCGCCTTCGTGGATGCCGGTGACGGAGTAGCCCGTGCCCCAGCCGTTTTTATAATCGGCTCCGAAATCGAAGTCGTATACACCCGCGTAGTAGTAGGTCTTCGAATCGACGGTGACGGTAGCGTCCGCCTTTTTTACATTCAGAGTCACTTCGACGGCTTGTTCGGCGTCGTTGAAGTTCTTGCGCTCGCTGTCGGAAACCGTGAAGACCACCTTTATGGTGTGGCTTCCCGCTTTGTAATAATCGGTAAGCCCCTTGGTGTTGTAGATCTTGGCGCCGTATTCAAATTTATAGGAGCCATTCAGTTTTTGTTTGCTGCCGTCGGCTTTTGCGGCGTTGTTGGTGACATTGATGTCATTAAAGTAGTAGTCGACGGTTCCGAGCGATACGCCGTAATCCAAAGTGATGGCGGCTTCCTTCCCGAGGTCGACGTTAAAGTCGCTCTTTTCTATCGTGTAATCAAGTCTTACCGTTTCGGAGTAGTTTCCTTTGCCCGTTACGGTTACAGAGTATTGCCCTGCGTCTGTACCGGAAGTCACGTTCACCGTGTAGTCGGTGCCTTCGAGAAGAGTATAGCTGTCGTCGCCCAAAACGTCGGTATGGGTATCCAAAGAGGGGGTAAAGGTTTCCCCGGTGTAGGTATACGTCACATTATCCAACCCCAGCTTGATACCTTCCGCATTGAGAGGCTTAGCGCTTATCGTGGCGGCGACGGTATAGGTGGTTTGCGCTATATCGTAGTTGTCGTGAGGCACTATTTCTATGATGATATCTCTGCTGCCCGCGTTTTTGTCGGAGTATCGGACGGTGAAGGAGACGATAATTGTTCCTTTACCGTTATCCGCGTCCGCATCGCCCTGAACGGCGTTTTCGTAAGCGAATGAGACATAATCTTCCTTTGCGTCGGTTGTGCCGTCATAGACCTTTGTGGTTTCCTTGTATGAAGGGGTGATTGTAACAGTGCGCTTATCTATCTCTACGCCGGTGATTTCGTAAGCGGCGTTGTTGAGCTTGTAATTTCCCGCTTTTTTGCCGGTTAAAGAGTAGCCCTTAACCGTTATCGTCCTGCCGCTTCCGGCGTTCCCGTCGCTCAGTGTTCCCTTATAACCCGAAAGGCTGACTTCTCCGTTGTCGGCGGAAAGTACGCCGTTCAATTGAGCGGTCAGTTCCTTTGTCGAAACCTCGGTGGAACCGTCGTATGTCAGGCTGCCCGCCAATCCGAACGACGCGTCAATTCCGAGTTCTTCGATTTTAAGCGAGACGGAGTCCGCATTATACTTGCCTTTCAGATAATTTGTCGCGTTTACGTTAAAGCTCAAACTGTTTATAGTTGTCGTTTGAACATCGGAACCGTTGAACGCGGGCTCGGTAAAGTAGACCGTTTCCGCGGCGGAACGGAATGCCGCGGAGAGGAGGTCGCTCCCGACAAGGTTTCCGAGTTTAATACCTACGCCTATCGTACCCTCCGGATAATCGGTGGCGGCAAATTCCGTTACGGCGTCCGAGGTATACACGAAAGCCGTGACATCCGTGCCCAGCGCCTTAGTCCCGTCATAGACTTTTCCGGTAAAATCCGCTGCCGTATCCGCCCCGGTTTTTATGACTATCGCCATGGCGTCGATATTTACCTTTCGTTTTTCTACTTTGTAAGAAGAAATGCCGCCGTCTGCTTTATCGGTGACGACTTCGGCGTCATAAGATTTTAAGATATCGTTATTGTCGGCTTTGAGCTTCAGATTGCCGGGAGAGGTCAACTCAAACCCCGGTGTGCCGGCGTTTGGCGAATTCAAAGTTATTGTAGAGCTTCCGGAGTAAGAAAGCGAGTCATAGCCGTAAGTTTTCGTCAGCCTGGCGTCTTCGTATATACCGAATGCCGACGCGTTTACGACTTTAGAGCCGTCATAGGTCTTGGATGTGGTGTCGAGCACGGCGCCGATATATACCGTCATCGGAGATATCTTATAGGCGCTGCCGGTGTAAGTTCCGATTATTGTATTGCTGTATGTGCAAGTGACCGTCGGCGTATATGTTCCTGCGTATTTCGGGACATTCGACCACGAGCTTCCGCCAGCCGTCGTGCCGGAGTACGACAGGGAAAAGTAATTCATATTGGCTTTGCCGCCCGGGAAAAGCTTGTTGACGATTTCGTCGACTTTGTCCGGCGCCGTATTTAACGTCGAGGTGAGATTGCCCGGATCGACCGTTACCGTCGCAGGCTTTGTACTTCGGTTATATGTAAGATCCGACGGCGGAGAGATGCCTATTTGGAGAAAATACCCTGTAATAACATGCGTTGTACCGCCGGTAGCGACTCTGTCGTTTATCTGAATGGTATACGAGCCTCCGTCAGCGATAGCATAGGGCTCTGACAGATTTGATACCGACTCATAAACCAAACCGAGGAAAACGTATCCCGGATTGATTGTGACTTTGTATGTAATTTTATTTGTCGGATTGAGTCCGGTTACGGCGTTTGTAGTTGTAATCGTTCCTCCGCTTGTCGAAACGGACTTATTGTCGGAGGAATTTGTCAGAGTACCGTTGCAATACGCTTTAAGTGCCGCGGAGATATTGTAGTAATATATGGTAGTAGCTGAAGAGTTTCCTAAATTATCCGTTGCGGTAATAACATATTTTCCTTCACCGTTTGGAAAATCGAAAGTTACCTCATTCGTTGCGTCTGTATAAGTACCGAACGTCGACTGGGTGCCGCTGTTGCCATAAGTATATTTTATGCTGTTTATGCCTGCCGATGAGTCTGAAATTGTCAGCGATTTAGTATTTGTATAAGAGCCGTTGGACAAAGAAAACGTAGGAGCGGCGGTATCCTTTTTATTGCATATAACATCGAGATTATTTACGCGTCCGGGTTTGAAAGTTTTTCCGTAAATGCTAACATACCCGGAATAATTAAAATTTGAACTGCTTACATATCCTTCACCGGTGGTCAGAGAACCGGAATTGCCTGTTCCGTTGCTATATCCATCAATATGAAGAGTAAATGTTTTATTGCAGCCGTTTTCGACAATGTTCATGCGGAATTGGACTGAAACTGCTCTTTGCTGCAAAGCAAGATTAATATTCGGAACTCCGCTGATAGATACGGTGATCGAACCGCTTTTTGAAAAATCTTCCCATCCGCCGCCGACCCGCCATTTCTTATGCTCGGTGGAGTCTACTCGGGTCCATGAATTAAATGATGTTACAGTTGCATTTGCCGCTTCCGCCGCGCCCGGTTCCGGCGTTACGGACGGATTATCGGGAGCGTCGGGTATATCGGAGTCGCCCGGCAGTGTCGTTTCGGGTTCGTCCGGCAGGGGAGCGTCCGACTCATTCCCGGGCAGTGTGTTGACAAAATCGTCAATCTTCCTGTTGAAATCGAAAACGCTGAAAAACGCCGTAAAAGCTATCAGCAACACCGCGGATAAAATCAAAGCCGCACCCGCTATCGCCGCTCTTTTTGCCTTTTTCATATTCGTCCTCCCATATACCTCGCGACGTGTGCGCCAACATAGGCGCGCGCGTAACGAAACTTATAAAAATCTTTTTTTCGGGGTTTTGAAATTCTCGAACAGTCAAACTTCCCCGTAACCATTATAAAATAAATAATGCTTTCGTCAAGGGGTATCTTTAAAATATTTACTATATTTTATTTAATATCTGTTATTACGGCAGTCGGGGACAAGCCGATACTCATACAAATATAAAAAAAGAAGCGTACCCCGGATATGATCGCCGCACGTTAAGTTGTATTTCGTGCGGCGTCGGGATACGCGTTTTTTCGGAGCTTTAAATCTTATTTGTTTCTTTATTGCACGGAAAAATTACAGCAATCGCATTTACTGCACTTTTTCGGCGGTTTGTCGCTTTTTACTACTTGTCCGCACTCGGCGCATTTATATTTTTTCATCTGTGCCGATTCGGCTCCCGAAACGCCGTTATAAGAAGCCTTAGAAGAGGAATTAGCTGCTCCGGATGCTGCTCTTGCCGATGCTCCGGAACTTGCTTCGGCGGAGTTTTTGCAGGCTTTTGAGGAGGAAGCTTCGGCGGAGTTTTTGCAGGCTTTTGCGGAGGAAGCTTCGGCGGAATTTTTACAGGCTTTTGTGTCCGAGGCTTCCGAACAATTTTTCACGGAGTTTTTCATCGAACTTTCTTTTGCTGCTTGGGTAGAGGATACTTCGGCGGAAGCGGACTTCATGGAGCTTGCTTTCGAGCTACGGGCGGAATTTCCGGTTGCATTCGTCTTTGCTCCCGAAGAAGTGCGGGCGTTTGCCGCCTCTGTCGATTTTTCAGCCGCAGATTCGACGGAGTTTGCGCGGCGGTTCGATTGGTTCTTGATTTCTTTTTCGGTGCGGGCGCATTTGTCGGGGCTGCCGCAGCCTTTTACGGAATCAGTCATGTTTTTACCTCCCGGTATTTTGATAGACTTAGTTTGCCCCGTTCCGATTTGTTTTATACTCGGGCTGATTTCGTCTGCGGGTTTTTCGGAGCGCTCGTTTTATTGCGGCTTAAATGGTGCCCGCGTGCCCACAGGAAAAAATTATTTAATCTGTTCGGATCCGGATTTTGGTTAATTCCTTTCGTCGTCGGCACTTAGACTCGGTTAATCATGACGACAATCGGAAATCAGCAGGCAGTAAGAGATAGCGCTTCCCGTATGACGGCTTCCGACCCGCGTCCCAGCGACTTCGACATTTTTAAGATTGCTTCGTCTGTCGTCAGCGGCGGCACAGCCGTCAGTGAGCGAATGGCACGCAAGACCTTCTTTTCGCCGAAGGTTCCGATGAGTGTATCCATTGCCAAAGCCGTGCCCGCGCGAACGACGGCGTTGTACTCCGGAATCGTCGTGAAGCTCTCCGCGGCTGAAAACGGGAAGCGCGTATAGTTCGGATTGTAACCGCGCAGGAACTCCGTGACCGATTGTACCAACTTTTCGTCCTCCCGAAGCCTTTCCGAGTATTCGTCGCTTCCGCTTAGCCTGTACACCGATAAAAAGTAGGGAAGCCCCTCCGAGACCCACATGGCGTCCGAAGTTTGCGAAGTGCCGTAAAAATAAGTGCGTGCAACTCCTTCGGCAGCAGCATTTATAAGGCGTTCCCCGAAAAGTTCATCGCTTATCATCACCACCGATCCTTTCGTCATGAAGTCCGCCCCGAGCGGCGTCGAGATAACCTTAATGTGCGTCGGAGCCGAATCGGTCGCGGCGGCGTACGACGAAGAAAATTCATGAAGATACGGAAACAGTTTTTCGTTGTCGGTAACAACGTTACCGTCTACAAAAAAGGGTTTTTCCGTAGCTATCGCACCCGGAGAGTAACTTGAACCCCGGCACTCGGTAACTTTCTGCAACTCCTCTTCCCGAGTGTCTGTTACCTCTAAATCAGTAGCTATAGAAACCGAAACAGGCGTATAATATGTCATTTTATATTCGGAACGGTTCAATCCGAATTCGTTTGAAAAATAGTTGAATTCATAAGAAAGGAATTCCTTGCCGTCGAACGGCGCAAGCGTCGGGTAGCAATCAAACAACCTTACCGAGCCGTCGCTTCTGCCGTAAACCGACTCCGACTCTGCAACCAAAGAAGTGTAGCCGAAATTAATCGTAACTTCACCTTGTGCGACGGGTTCGGGCAGCGCGACCGTGATCTCGCGCCCGCTGCGTTCCATTTTAGCCGCCATTCCGTTGACCGATACGCCGCCGAATTCCGTTTCGCCCCCCTTGAACCGTTTCTTTTGCGAAGACGTGTACGCCGACTTGTCGCTCTCTTCATAAAGGAGTGAATTCATTACGAAAGTGACGCTTGAAATTGCCTCGGCAACGTCTATATTCATTGTGACATTTTCGGTAACATAGATACGGCTTAAATCGGTTTCCAATGAAGTTTTTATGTCGTAAGCAGCCAAAATACCTGTATGCTCTTCGTTTTTTGTGCACGAGATCGATAGGATGGCGACCGCGCACGCTGCAAATATAGCGAATAAAAACTTGGTTTTCATGAAAAATCTTATTACATTGAAGGAGAAAAAATAACAAATTTCGGAAAAAATCAGCTTTGAGAATATACATAACAAAGATTTAATGCGGTGATATCCTGTATTTAAGAATAGAGCGAAAACCTTTAACTTCCGAAAAATCGCTTTAAAATAAGACCATTTATAAAACTTAAAGAAACCGTAGATTATTTTCCGTGAACGGCTGCTTTTATAAAGCCTGTTTTTGGTGCGTGATATGTAGATTAGTATCGAGTCCGGCAATTAAAACAAGAAAAAAATATATCTTTTCCTTTCGCTGAGAATGCGTGCGTTTCCGCAAACAGGAATTTTTCTGCATAAAAATATACGTTAAGTATGAATACAAAATGAATAATATTCTATATTTCGGATACAAAGTGACAACATTTACTAAAAATTTCTTTCTTGCGCCAAAAATCTGAACTTGCAATTTTGTGACAACGGGTCTATAATCAAAGCATAACAAAGCTCATAATTTTCCCCCTTATCATAGCTAAAGAGGGTCAACGCCTGGCGTTGACCCTCTTTAGCGTCTTGCCGTGTTAATGAGTTTTTTGATTTCCTCTCCGTTTTTCTGCCGCCGACAGAATTGTCCTAAGGATTAAAATACCGCGTCGCTTGTCGGATTTTTTGAAATTATGAAAATCGACTTCAGTAGATGAACTGTCTTTTTGTTGATCTCTTTCGAAGCATTCGGTTTCAGTCTGGCATCAATCGTCATCGCTTTCACCGGCGCCGAGATGTCAATCGGCACGGTAAAAAAATGGTATATTAAATATTGAAAGTTATTCCGAAAAAATGGAAGCAACTCCGATTTTTGCGTTGTATAATTTTTGCTTCCCGTATTCGGCGTGCGAAATGCGTCTTCCGGGAATCGGGCGTCCCAATATAAATTTAAACGATGAGATGTTTGTCGATTTCTTCCCGACATCAACAGCCGTGTTGATTTTTCGTTACCGGATAATAATTTATTGCCAAAAGCCGCTCGGTTGGGCTATACTTAATATATGGAATGCAATACTTTGATAATAGGAGCGGGTCCTGCGGGGCTGACTGCCGCTATATATTCGGCAAGAGCGGGTAAAAAGACCGTGGTTTTAGCCGGCGCTGCGCCCGGCGGACAAGCCCTGGAAACCTTCGAAATCGAAAATTACCCGGGGTTTAAGTCCGTCGACGGAGTCACTTTAATGGCGTCAATGACCGAACAAGCCTCCGCGGCAGGAGCCGAAATTTTATATGAGAGGGCGGTTAAAGCCGATCTTTCACTTAAATCCGTATCCACAGATACTGAAAAGATTATAAAAGCTGAAAAAATCATTATTGCCACCGGGGCGAAACACCGCAAACTCTCACTTCCCGGAGAAGAGAACTTTATCGGGAAAGGGGTCAGCTTTTGCGCCGTTTGCGACGGAGGCTTTTTCCGTAAAAAGCATGTTGCGGTGGTAGGGGGCGGCGACTCGGCACTGACTGAGGCGCTGTATCTTTCCGGCATTTGCGATTCCGTCACGCTCATTCACCGCAGGGAGGAGTACCGCGCCGCAAAGGCGTTGGCGGACAAAGTTTTATCAGAACCCAAGATAAGACGAGTCACCGGAAACGTAACCAAGCTTATCGGTAAAGACAGACTTGAAAGAATCGAAGTGCTGTCAGCCTCGGGCGACGTTTCTTCAATAGATATCTCGGGATTGTTCGTGGCGATAGGCACCGACCCCGATACGCAATTGGTGGCAGGGCAGCTTGAACTCGACGAAGGCGGATATATCGTAACCGACGCGCTTATGGAAACTTCCGTCAAAGGGGTGTTTGCGGCAGGGGACGTAAGAGCGACTCCGCTACGGCAAATAGTCACCGCGTGTGCCGACGGCGCTATTGCCGCTAAGTAGCCCCAGCCTCCTTTTCGCCATGAAGGAAAAGCCGTATTCCCGGGGCGGGATTTTAATTCCGTTTTTTGGACGGCGTCAATTTGCTGTCTTCGGGCGGTCAATTCGTTGTCTTCGAAACCAGCTCCGCAAGTTTACCCGCTTTTCTTGCGTTTTCAAGAAGCTTCTCGGTAACTACGGTGCCTGCCACAACGACAAAGGAGCGCCGGATGTCCGTCAGTTCCTTCGTCGTGCGCTTCCCGATGAGCCCGGAGTACTCGCGAGGGAAAGTTTCGGCAAAACGACCTTCGGTGCGGGTGATAGGCGAGACCGGATTATCGCCGGAATTAGCGCCGTAAAAACCGTTACCGGCATACGCTTTTTCGTCGGAGTCCGGAGTAACGATTTCGATTCTGGCACCTTCATCGCCTCCTGATCCGACCTTGTTTTCGCTCGCCTCAGACATGTCGGCGTCAGGGAAAACGGTTTCTCCTGTGGGGGAGCTTTCCCGGTTGTCTGCTCCCTCTATTTTCCGGATAGCCGCGCTGCCTCCCGCCCCGAGAGCAGCTCCGATTAATCTTTTCATCAACACCACGAATTCTCCGGAGGCTCCCGCTACGCGCTTTACCGAAATTCCGCCCGCGTCGGTAATGAGCGTTTTCCTTCCCGATTTAAGTTCGATGTCAAGAAGTTTACCGATGAATTTTCCTTTCGCGGAGTAAATCTCCGCCCCCGGCGAAAACATATGCCCGTTTAATACGAATGCCTCTTTCCGCATATGTGCGGCAATCAATATGCTCTCCCCGATGACAATTTCTTCCCAAGGTATGAACATATGTTTATCGGTATATATGGCTCTCAAAACATATGTTTCGGGATCCAAAACTACACCTTTTACAAATCCGGCGAACTCCGCACGATCCCGGGTCAGCACCTTTTTTCCGAAAAAAGAACTTAAAAGCATATTCTCCTCACTTCATATAAACAATTGCAAATTTTATTAAAACATTGTATTATTTATATATGAATACGGATAAGGGTATATTCGCATATTTGTCCGATTGGCTCATTGAACCCGAAAAGACGTTGGTGGAATACTATTCGCGCTCCTTTTCGCAGGCTGAATTTCGCGATATAACTTTAAAAACGGCTGCTTTTTTGACGGAAAATCATTTCGAAGGCAGCGCCGCGATAATGCTTCCGAATATCCCCGAAGCCTTTTTCTCGCTGTATGCCGCGTCCGCTGCGGGTATGGCGGCAAACCTCATTAATCCCAGACTCCCCGCCGAAACGCTGCGCAGAATTTTAGCCAAAACCGGTTCAAAAGTCATTTTTTTATACGATAAATTGTTGCCGCGACACCGCGCGGTGCTTTCCGAACTCGGAGTAAAACCGATTCTATGTTCGCCTCTTTATTTCAGAAAAGGCTTTAAAACATTATATAAGCTACTGAAAGTTTCAAAAAATGAGGATTATTTTGAAATAATCGACAATTTTTCGCCTATAACTCCTCTCCCGAGTAACGGAGACGCACCCGCCGCTTTTATCCACTCCGGCGGCACAACGGGCGAGCCGAAAAGCGTTGTGATCTCGGCAAAGGCATTGAACGAATTGGAGCGCGCCGTCGTAACGAGCGTCCACCCCGACCCGAAAACCATTCCTGAAAACGGCGGAATGCTTATGATGCTGCCGCTGTTCCACGGCTTCGGATTGGGCATAGCCGCTCACACGATCGCTTGCCATATAAGAGTGGTTATGGAGCCGCTTTTCAAGGCAAAAGAAGCCGCAAAACTCATAAAAAGGCATAAAATCACACATATTGCCGGCGTGCCGAGCATGTACAGAAAA
This sequence comes from uncultured Clostridia bacterium, assembly GCA_944362765.1. GTDB lineage: Bacteria > Bacillota > Clostridia > Christensenellales > DTU072 > Stercoripulliclostridium_A. The sequence goes on from CALVTP010000001.1 coordinate 87,071, forward strand.
ATCTCGGAGGAACCTTCTTTCTCGGGGCGCGCGCTTTCCGCGATAATGCGCGTATTTTGTGGCGGAGATATATTGAGTTCCGAAGTGAAGCGAAAATTTGACGGAATATTAAAAGAATCAGGCTCCGAAGCCGAGATTTTAGAAGGTTACGGCTTGACAGAAACCGCTTCCGTCGTCACCGTCAACCCCGTCGGAATGGTACGCCCGCGTTCCCAAGGAAAGCCGTTGAACGGAAATCGCATAAAAATCACCGCAAACGGCGTTACTCTTCCTCCTATGACCGAAGGTGAAATCGAGGTGGCGCCCGTATCTCTGATGAGCTGTTATTACGGGGATCCCGAGGCTACTTCCAAAGCCGTCTACACCGATTCGGACGGCGTCGGCTGGCTGAAAACGGGAGACATGGGATATATCGATAACGACGGATACCTCTACTTTTCCGAGCGAATCAAGCGAACCATCAAAATCGGTGCAATAAATGTATTCCCCTGCGAAATAGAGTCAGTTTCGGCTACCGTAAACGGCATTTCGGGAGCCTGTGCCGCAAGAATGAAGGATATAAACGGAAAACCGTACATCAGACTTTACGTCGAAACGGAAGGGGGACGGGAACTCGACAATCAATTAAAGAACGCCATCAAAAAGAAGATTCAGTCGTCGATAATGCAATATGCCGTCCCGAGGGAGATCGTGAGGGTTGACTCACTCCGGCTGACGCCATTAGGTAAGACTGATTTTTTATATTATGAATCTCTTCCCACAAAATTATAATAGATTTACTTTAATGCACGCATAAAAATTGTTTTTATTAAGAAAGTTCCTATCCCGTACGAGCTTTTTTCATCAGGAGTAAAAGATGTGGGAAGAGATTCAAAACCGCGTCTTGAGGCATATTTCACGTCGCTTCCGGGCAAAAGAAACAAGTTTCCCACAGGGGCTCCCTTGATTGTATGTCGATACTAATCGGCGTGAGTTTCGCCCGAAACCGCAGGCAATGATGCCTCACGAGGCATCATTGCCTGCTTCGCCGTAAACTAACGCAATCCCGACTTCTGTCTGTTCAAACAGCTTTTGCCTTTTGCTTGCCCCAATCCGCTCCGTATCTCGTTCTTTACACGCTCGTCAACATCTCAACGCCTTCATCTTACAGTGAGGGGTCTATTTGTTGTAGCCCTTCCCGCAAAATAGTAATAGATTTACTTTAATGCACGCATAAAAATTGTACTTATTAAGAAAGTTTCTATCCCGTAGGGGCTTTTTTCATCAGGAGTAAAAGATGTGGGAAGAGATTCAAAACCGCGCCTTGAGGCATATTTCACGGCGCTTTCGTGAAGGACAGGAGCGAAGCGACTGTCCGTTTTGGAGCCAACTCTTATAATACCGAAGAGAAGGAAGAGATATCGTCTTAGAAAGATAGATTTTGCGGGTTATTAAATATTCTTAGGTCAATTCTGCGGAGCTATAATGAATCAAAATACACGATAAAGTAAAGCGTAACAATGTTGACTATCGAGTAAACTATGAGATACGTAGCGGATTGGGGCAAGCAAAAAGGCAAACGCTGTTTGAACAAACAAAAGCCTTGTTTGCGTTAGTTTGCGGCGAAGCAACCGGCGGAGGCGATAAAGCCTCTGCTAGTTGCGATTTCGGGCGAAATTGGCGAAGGGCTGTATAGACATACGCTCCGAGGCAACTCCCGAAGGGAGGAAACTTGTTTCTTTCGCCCGAAAGCGCCGTGAAATATGCCCCAAGCCGCGGGTATATAATTTTCTTCCCGTCTCTATCCCTTCCTTATGAGAAAAACCTGTACGTGCGTACAAGCTTTTTTATAAGTGTCTGTTTTCGCGAGCTGAAAAGTTTCTGACTTTAAATTGCGGGAAGAAAATTATAAAAAAATATTTTCTAAGGCGATAGAAATTTCTTCGAAGCGGTATTATTGTGATAAAAGAGGGGAATTATAAAATGAAAAAAATACAGTACGCAGCGTATTTATGCTGCCTACATTAAAAAGAGTATATACACAAACATTAAAGAATCAAAAAATCCTAAATTATTAAAATTTCAGCACGAAAACAAATATAAATCTCAAAACTAATTCAATTAATTTAACAAAAATTATTGCAATTTATTCCCCTTTATGATATAATTAAAGAGGACGGATACTTGATAAATTCTCGCTCCGTCAGCTCGAAGGGTGTTTGCCCTTGGGGCAAACACTTGGGCTACGCACTTTTGCTGCTGCAAAAGTGCGCGCCCGCGCTCGCTCGAATCGTGGCAGAGTCGTTATTATCGTTGCTGTTTTACATCACAAGGTAGTCGCTTCGCTCCGATATGATTTAAACATATAAGCATATGGATTATTGTTTACATAATATACCGTTTAAAGTATTATAATTCAGCTAGAAAAATAATATAAATTTTTAAATTTAATCAAATAATTTAACAAAAAGTATTGCATTTTTGGGTATAATGTGATATAATGTACTGGGATAGAGTTGCGATTACCGCCGAGGGGCGGAGGCTTTGGTGTGCGCACTTTGCCAGGGGCTAAGCTGCGCGGCGGGTGTCTGCTTGAATCATGGCGGAGTCGTGAGTATCGTGGCTGTTCTACATCACAAGGTAGTCGCTTCGCTCCGGGAAGACTAGACCCACCCAACCGCCCACAAGGTTGCCGCTTCGCGGGTGTTATTATTTTAAGTATGATCTTTTGAAAGAACGGCGTTATTTACCGGAAAATTTTTGTATAATTTTTTTCGAAGTTTCTTGTAGATATTTATTTAAAAATTTGTGTTTCGGAAGGCGAGTTTTTTCATCGGATACATTATTCGATGAATTGTTTTCCGGATGGGGTATTTATCTTGAAGCCTTTTGAGGTAGAAAAAGAGGAAAAATACTAAGTGCTAATTTAACATATCTAAAACATTGACTATTTAATATTAAAGTAATATAATAATCGCAGAAAAAACCTTTCATCGAACAATTTATTCGATGAAAAACCGTTGTGGTATGGTAGGGGGAGAAACTTACTTGTTCCGACCGACTTTTTAAATCCCCTTGACGTAAATATTTATTATCCTTATCGGAGGAGAGTATGAAAAGAAAGTTTTCGCTCTTTGTAACGATCGTGGTTTGTCTCCTGATTGCAGCAGGCATTCTTTCCGCGTGCAACGAAGGGGAGAAAAAGATAGTTTCCATCGATTTTGCCGATGGAGAATGGCAAACCAATTACTATTTGGGGGAGGTTTTCAAACCTTGCGCCGCTACCGTTACATATGAGGACGGCTCCACCGAAACGGTTGCCGTTATCCCCGAAATGGTAAAAGGTTTCGATACTTCGAAGCTCGGAAATTACAATATCGAAATTACGATAAACGGCGTTACAAAGGTAATGACGATTACCGTCGTTGAGAAGGGCGAGGAAGCGCACGTCCACTCGATGGAGTTGACAGCAGCTAAGGAAGCAACTTGTACGGAAGGCGGCAACAATGCCTACTATCATTGCTCCGGTTGCAATAAGTACTTCAAGGACATAGAGGGCGAAGAAGAGACCACCGTCGAAGCGGAGACTATCCCCGCCGCGGGGCACGTTATCGTAGACGGAGTGTGTACTGCGTGTGGGGAATTAATTTATACCGAAGGCTTGGAGTATACGCTCAGCAGCGATGAAAGCTATTACATTGTTACAGGTATCGGCACCGCCTCCGGTGATATCATTATCCCCGATACCCATGAAGGGCTGTCGGTTAAAGAAATAGGAAGCGCAGCATTTATTAATTGCACCGAGCTGACGTCGGTAGAGATTCCGGCAAGCGTGAGCAAGATACAAAATGGAAGCTATAGTGTCGGTGAAACCGGAGCAGCTATAAATTTCGAAGGCGCTTTTTTTGGATGCGTCAATCTTGAAAGCGTCACTTTTGTCGAAGGCAGCGAGTTATCCGGCATCGGGGATTTTGCATTCGCATATTGTAGCAGCCTTAAGTCGATAGATGTTCCCGATACTGTCACTAATATCGGAGAAGGGGCGTTCTTCTTGTCCAGCACCCTGACATCGATAGAGATTCCCGCAGGGGTCACTAGTATCGGAGTAGGGGCGTTTGGCACTTGCAGCAGTCTTGCAAGCGTTACCTTTGCCGAAGGAAGCCGGTTGACAAGTATCGGAAGCGGTGCGTTCTCCGGTTGCAGCAGGCTGACATCGATAGAGATCCCCGCAGGAGTCACTAGTATCGGAGGCTCTGCGTTCTACGGATGCAGCAGCCTGACATCGATTGAAATCCCCGCCGGGGTCACAAGTATCGGAGACTATGCGTTCCAGGGCTGCAGCAATCTTGAAAGCGTCACCTTTGCCGAAGGAAGTCAATTGACTAGTATGGGAGAGGGTACGTTCTTCGGATGCAGCAGCCTGACATCAATACATATCCCCGCAGGGGTCACAAGTATCGGAGACTATGCGTTCAACGGCTGCAGCAATCTTGAAAGCGTCACCTTTGCCGAAGGAAGCCGGTTGACTAGTATCGGAAGCTATGCGTTCTACAGATGCAGCAGCCTTACCACCATCAGCTTTGCCGAAGAAAGTGAATTGACTATTATCGGAAGCTATGCGTTCCAGGATTGCAGCAGCCTTAAATCGATAGAGATCCCCGCAGGGGTGACTAGTATAGGAAGCGATGCGTTCTACGGATGCAGCAATCTTGAAAGTGTTACCTTTGCCGAAGGAAGTCAATTGACTAGTATCGGAGGCTATGCTTTCTATTTTTGCAGCAATCTGACGTCAATAGAGATTCCCTCAAGGGTCACCGGTATCGGAGACGATGCGTTCGGGGTATGTTATCCCACCATCGTTTACAATTATTCCGATTTAGAGATAACGGCGGGAAGCAGCGACCATGGCGGTGTCGCATATTATGCAGAAGTGGTGTTGACCGAAGACAATCTTGCCCATGTAAAAGATGAAAACGGCTATGTGACATACACCGATGGCGAAGAAGTGTTGCTTCTAGGCTATCTCGGAAGCGAGAAGGATATAGTTATACCCGAAGGCGTCACGAGAATAGCAAAGTATGCTTTCGACGGGGATGATATCGTTTCGGTCACATTGCCTGAAAGTTTAACTGAAATAGGAGATTATGCATTTGAATTTTGTTATACCTTGAAAGAAGTTTACAATAATTCCGCCTTGGATATAACTGCGGGGCGCTATGAGCACGGATATGTGGCTTACTACGTCGTTAAGGTTCATAACTCTAGTGAAAGCGAAAGCATATTCGATGATGAAAGTGGATTTGCAATAGTTGACGGGGTTTTATATGGTTATAGAGGTTCGGAGACGGTTATAATTATACCCGATATCGTGACAAGCATTGCAGATTATGCTTTCTACGGTAACAACTATATAATTTCCGTTTCGATCCCCGCCGGGGTCACAAGTATCGGAGAGTCTGCGTTCTATAAATGCAGCAATCTTGAAAGCGTCACCTTTGCAGAAGGAAGTCAATTGACTAGTATCGGAAGCGATGCGTTCCGGGATTGTATCAACCTTAAATCGATAGAGATCCCCGCAGGGGTCACTAGTATCGAAGGCTGGATGTTCTACTATTGCAGCAGTCTTCAGTCGATAGAAATCCCCGCAGGGGTGACTAGTATCGGATTCGCTGCCTTCTCCGGATGCAGCAATCTGAATACGGTATATTACGCCGGCAGCATAGAAAATTGGTTTGATATTGAGTTTGGTTGGAACAATGGTTCCAATCCGTTATGTAACGGTGCCGATTTATATATCGGCGGAGAATTGGTGACCGCAGTGGTAGTACCCGAGAGCGTTACGGCAATAGGCAATTGTCAATTTGCTGGTTGCACAAGCTTAACCTCGATAACCATCCATTCCGGGGTCACCGGTATCGGAAGCTCTGCGTTCGAGGATTGCAGCAGTCTTGCAAGCGTTACCTTTGGCGAAGGAAGTGAGTTGACTAGTATCGGAAGCGATGCGTTCTCGGATTGCAGCAGCTTGACATCGATAGAGATTCCCGCTGGCGTCACCGGTATCGGAAACTTGGCGTTCTACGGATGCATCAACCTGACATCGATAGAGATCCCCGCTGGCGTCACCGGTATCGGAACCTTGGCGTTCTTCGGATGCAGCAGCCTGACATCGATAGAGATCCCCGCAGAGGTCACAAGTATCGGAGATTGGGCGTTCCACGCCTGCAGCAATCTTGAAAGCGTCACCTTTGCCGAAGGAAGTCAATTGACAAGTATCGGAAGCTATGCGTTCCAGGTTTGCAGCAGTCTTGAAACCATTTACTACAACGGCACAGAGGAGCAATGGAACGCGATAGAAAAGGGTACGGATTGGGACTATGGTTGCGGAAACTATGATGTTGTATTCCTTGGAGACGCGGGCGCCGAGGGCGGAGAGGGGTAAAAGCTTCAATCCCCAAAAGTTAAAGGATTCAACCCGTAACAGGTAAATGAATGTTCCCCGTCGGAAAAGCTTCCGGCGGGGAATTTTTTGCAGTCGGAAGGGTAAAGGGATTTTTGGAATATGAAGGAAAGAGGATGGGCGTAGAGCCGGAAGACTGCGACGGGATGACGTTTCATTGGCTGCTTAAAAAAGAGTGATATGGGGCGTGAGTGGAGGGTTTTTCGTAAAAATAATCATGCTTCGGGCATTGGAAGGATTAAACGGATGGCTTTGCATTTGATGTTTATAAAAATCCGGGTATAAAATTTTGGGCTGAACGATTGTATGAAAATAAACATGCCTAAGGCATGGGGAATGTCGGAGGCGGAGATTTTCAGGATGATTATTCCAGAGTTTTGTCGAGGTATGCTCTGGTAACTTTGTTCAATATAGCTTCTCTCGTGTCGTTATTCAACGGATGAGCGATGTCTCGTGTGGTGCCGTCGTTAAGTTTTCTCGACGGCATAACTATGTACGGTCCCGCTTCTCCTACAAGGTACTTGATGTCGTGCACCACAAACGCTTCCTCGAAAACTACGGAGGCGATGGCGCGCAGGCGCTTTCCCCGTGGAATTATTCGGATTTTAACGTCCGTTATGTTCATAAATTTTAGTCCCTCCAATCAAGTTGGTTAGCTTTATTATACACCCGGTTTTGAAACAATTCAATATCTATTTGTAACTTAATTTTTGATTGTCAATAATTTCGGATATTTTTACCGAAAAGGCACCTTTTCAGCTGCCGCGGCATATTATAGTTTATGCTTCGGGGGGAGGCTTGAGGGTTCATTTTATCGGGATCGGCGGAGTGAGTATGTCGGCGCTTGCAAAGTTATTTGTCCTGAAAGGGCATAGTGTGACGGGTTCCGATCTGAAATATTCCAAATACGTCGAAGAATTGGCGGAGTGGGGAGTCGGGACTGTTATCGGGAGCCGCCCCGAGGAGGTGGACGAAGCCGATCTGGTGGTCTATAACGCCGCCGTCGGAGATGAAGATCCCGAACTGATGCGCGCCGTCCGTCTCGACAAGAAACGCATTTCCAGAGCGGCGCTTTTAGGTGAGGCGGCGGCAAAGTACCCCTATGTAATCTCTGTTTCCGGCACGCACGGGAAAACTACCGTGACGGCAATGCTCGCAACGATTTTCGACAACGCAAAAGAGATGTTTACGGCGCATATCGGCGGAGAACTTCCGGGGTACGGCAATCTGATATACCGCGGCGAAAACCTGTTTTTGACGGAAGCGTGCGAGTACCAACGCTCCTTTTTGCGGCTGAAAAGCGATATCGGAGTCGTCCTGAATGCCGAATTGGACCACCCCGATTGCTACCGCGACAAACACGAAATCTATGAAGCATTCGAAAATTTTACATGCAATCTGAAAAACGGAGGAATCGCCTTGATAAACGCCGATTCCGAGTTTTATCGTGTGCGTAAGTGCGCATATAAAAAATGTAAAACCTTCTCTGTCTTTGCGCCTTCGGATTATACGGCTGTGGATGTGCTCCCTACAAAAAACGGCTGTTACGGCTTCCGAATCAAAAGAAGCGGATACCCGAATATCGATATAGAGTTATCTGTTCCGGGAAGGCACAACGTCTGTAACGCGCTGGCGGCGTCGGCGGCGGCGCTGGAATACGGTGTCGCGTACGATTTGGTCGCGGAAGGCATCAAGCGCTTCACGGGGGTATCGGGGCGATTCGAATTTTTGCTCGCGACGGGCGGAGCGGCATACTATGCCGATTACGCCCACCACCCGACGGAATTGAGAGCTGCCGTCAATACCGCTCTCGGACTCAACCCGAAGCGGGTGATAGCCGTCTTTCAACCGCATACATATTCGCGGACGGCGGCTTTGAAGCGGGAGTTCGTGTATTCTCTTTCGGACGCGGACGCTGTCTTCATCTTCAAGGAGTTTGCCGCCCGCGAAAAGGGTGGCGGGATGAGCGCCTACGAACTTTTCGAAGAGTTTAAAAGGGTGCGGGAAGGAGTATATTATTATCAGGACATGCTCGGTCTTGCGGGCGCCGTGAAAAAGTTCGCGCGACCGGGCGACGCCGTATTATTGCTCGGAGCCGGGGACATAAAGAGGATGGCGGAAATACTTTGAAGCGGTTAGTTTGCTTGCGGGGCGTGAGTTTGACCATTGTTTCCGTTTTGCCGACGAATGAGTAATAAACAGGTGTTAAAATCAGATATTATATTGTTTTTCTGCCTTTATACAATAATTTTTAGTAATATCTTATTCACACTGTTGCATTCGGGAAGGCGAAGTGATATAATAAATCAGAACAAACGGAGGGAGCAATGAAACTCTACAAAGCAACGGGCGAAAGAATTTTCAAAGAGCAGGAACTCGAAAACAATCCGCCCGAAGGTTATATCAGATTGAAGTTGGGGTTGATACTTCCTTCTGTCACCGATGTCGCCATATTCGAAGGGAAAGCGGGGGTGAACTATCCGCTGGTGCCGTGCAGAATGGCTACGGCGGCGGTGTCCGAGGACAGGGACGAATACGGGCTGAAACTCGGCGCCAAAGTCATCCTGAATCCTTATATCGATACGGCGGGAGACACTGAGACGGGTTATGCTCCGCCGAGGCTCTACGGAATAGACGAGGACGGTTTTTTAAGGGATTTCATCTCGGTGCCGATAGACAACATAGTGCCTTTTCCCGAAAACGTCAGGGAAGAAGAAGGGGTTTTCACCGACGTCGTTGCGATAGCGTTGAAGACGATAAAGTCGTTGAAAGTCAAAAAGGGCGATTATGTGGCGATAATAGGCGGTTCGGTGTTGAATCTTATAATTGCGCAGCTTGCTATTTACTATCAAGCCATACCGATACTCATCACGTCCGATGAAAAATATCTTTCTCTTGCGGCGGCTTCAGGGGTGTACTACGCTTTGAACGAGGCGAAGGAAAACGTTTCGCAGCGCGTCAGGCTGGTGACCGGCGGCAGGATGGCGGATCACACCGTCATACAGGCGCTTACCGGGGTGACTCCCAACTATCTCTATACGATAACGGCGGAAGGCGGCACAAGCGTCATCGTCGGCACCCACACCGCATTTACTCCCAAATTGGAGTGCGATATTTCGGAAATCGCCGCCAAGAACCTCACCGTGACGGGCGTCACTCACGCGCGGGAGGAGTTCAATGCGGCAATAAATCTGCTGGCACAAAAAATATTGAAATTTGACGGTTTTATCGATAAAACAGTGCCGTTGAAGGAGTCGGAAACGCTGTTTAAAGAGCTGTCGCGTGACGGAGCCGTCTCCGTCGTGGCGGCTATAAAGGCATAGCGCCGACGTCTTGACGAAAACTTCTTTTAAAAGTCGCTAAAACAGTTGACATTATTTTGTTTTGTATATATAATAGCTAAGCACTATAAACTATAACCGGCAAAATAAGAGGTCATAAAAATGAAAGAGAAAATCCATCCGAATTACAAAGTTGTCGATGTCGTTTGCGCATGCGGCGCCAAGTTCAGGGCGGGTACCACCAAAAACGTCGACGTATTGAAGGTCGATATATGCAACCAATGCCATCCCTTCTACACAGGAAAACAAAAGATTGTCGATGTGGGCGGCAGGGTCGACTCATTCTACAAGCGCTACGGCAAGAAATAATCGTTTCTGCAACAATCCGGGTAGGTGCAGGCGACTGCACCTATTTTAATTTAAACTTGAATTCAAGAGGTCAAAAATGGCACGGAAGAACAGTTCTCCCGTAGGCGGTCAAGCCGTTCTGGAAGGCGTGATGATGCGCGGACCCGGCGCCGAAGCCGTGGCGGTCAGAGACCCCGGCGGCGCCATTCAAATAGAATCGAGGAGACTGCCGCCGAAACCCGCGATAGCGAAAATTCCCGTCGTAAGAGGGGTGTGGTCGTTTGTTCAAAGTCTGGTCGACGGCACAAAGACTTTGATCCGCTCCGGCGAAGTCTACGGCGAAGACCCCGAAGAGGAAGAATCGGCTTTTGAAAAGAAGCTCCGCGAAAAATTCAAAATCAACCCCGTCAAATTCGCCGCATTCATCGGCGCCGTGCTTGGGGTGCTGCTCGCGGTCGCCATATTCGTCGTCGTTCCCACTTATGCCGCAAAAGGACTATATACCCTTATTAATCTCGAGCCGCTCGGGCATTACCTCAAAGTACTTATAGAAAACCTGACGATAGGCGTCATTAAGGTGGCGATATTTTTGATATATATCGCTTTGGTGGGGCGGTTGAAGGAGATAAAGCGCCTCTTTTCCTACCACGGCGCAGAACATAAAACGATAGCATGTTACGAGGCGGGCGAGGAGCTTATCCCGGAAAACGTCAAAAAACATACGCGTTTCCACGATCGCTGCGGCACCAACTTTATCTTTATTGTCATGATGGTGTCGGTGATATTCAACGCCGTTTTCTTCGCTTTGATAGGCTGGGATCCCGAAGCGACCATTCTCGAAATTTTAGTAAGGATAGCGTTGATACCGCTTATCGCAGGCTGTTCGTACGAAGTTTTGAAGCTGCTTGCGAAATTCGATAATCCGTTTGTCAGGGTACTTAAAGCTCCCGGTTTGGGACTCCAAAGGTTGACAACTCGAGAACCGGACGAAGGTATGATAGAAGTGGCGATAGCGGCTTTTAACGAAGCTATGGCTTTGGAAGCCGACCCCGAAAGGGAGACGAAAAAGTTTGTCACTTTCGTAAAACGCGAAAGCCTCGTTAAAGAGCTGGAGGAGATTCTTAAGAAGGCGGGAAACAAGTCCGCAAAGCGCGAAGCCGAACTCATTTTAATGAAACTCACTTCGACCGATACGCTTGCGGCGCTGAAAAGCATCCGCTTCCTGCCCGAGGACGCCAAAGCCGGAGCCAAAGCGTACGCCGAAGAGCGTGCGACGGGGAAACCCCTCCAATACGTGCTCGGAGAGGCGTATTTTTACGGGCGGACATTTATTTCCGATCCGCGCGCGCTGATTCCGAGACAGGACAGCGAGTTTTTGGCGGAAGCGGCGATATCCGTCGCGAAGGAGTACTTAGACCGCGGCGTGACGCCCTCCGTATTAGAACTTTGCACCGGTTCGGGAGCGGTGGCGATAACCGTTTCCGAGGAGCTCGGTATCGCAGTCGACGCGAGCGATTGCGACGAGGACGCTCTGTCGCTTGCCGACGAAAACGTCGGAAAACATGAGGCGAAAGTCGAGCTTATCAAGAGCGATATCTTTGCCGAAATCGACAAAAAATACGACATTATCCTGGCAAATCCCCCCTATATCCCCTCCGGCGAGATAGCATCGCTGGACAGGGAAGTGGCGGATTACGAACCCCGCATTGCGCTGGACGGCGGCGCCGACGGATTGGATTTTTACCGCAGGATCGCAGCCGGCGCAGGCGAGAAGCTGAATCCGGGCGGCGTTATGATATTCGAAGCGGGGAAGGGCGAAGCGGAGGCTGTCGACGCCATTTTCGGCGCGAAGTCGGAGCGAGTAAGGGACTATTGCGACCCGCCGGTCGACCGCGTTCTGATCTACCGCGGATGCGCCGGGAAAACGGAAGGGGGAGCGGAGGAGTAAACTATGTTTGAAAAGCTTGAAGCGATATTGAAACGTTTCGAGGAGCTGACCGCGCTGGTTTCCGACCCCGAGGTCGTCAAACGTCGCGAGGAGTGGCAAAACCTTGTCAAAGAGCGCGCTTCCCTGGAAGAAGTCGCCGAAAAATACACCGAATACCTCAAAAACGAAGAGGAGGCTGCGGCTTGCCGAGAGATGATGACCGGCGGCGACGAAATGGCGGAGCTTGCCGAAGCCGAATACGAAGAATTAAAAAAGAAGAGGGAGGAGCTCGTTGACGAACTCAAAATCTTGCTTATTCCGAAGGATCCGATGGACGACAAGAACGTCATCATCGAAATCCGCGGCGGCGCGGGCGGTGAGGAAGCCAGTCTGTTTGCGGGCGATCTGAGAAGGATGTACCACCGATTTGCCGAAAGGCTCAGATGGAAGGTGGAGGAGATAAATCTGAATGAAACCGAGCTCGGCGGCGTCAAAGAGGCGGTGTTCATGCTGAACGGCAAGGGCGCTTATTCCAAGATGAAGTACGAATCGGGCGTCCACCGCGTGCAGCGGGTGCCGGAGACGGAATCGCAAGGGCGGGTGCATACTTCCACCTGCACGGTGGCGGTGCTCCCCGAAGCCGAGGAAGTCGTCGTCGATTACAACGAAAAGGATTTCAAAATAGATACGTACAGGAGCGGCGGCGCAGGCGGGCAGCACGTCAATAAGACCGAATCCGCCGTCAGAATAACCCATCTTCCGACGGGAATAGTGGTCGAGTGCCAGGACGAACGCAGCCAAATCAAAAACCGCGAAAAGGCATGGAAAGTCATGAATTCGCGGCTTTACGACCATTTCCGCTCCCAAAAAGACAAAGAGTACGCCGAAAACCGCAAAACGCAGGTGGGAACGGGCGACAGATCGGAACGCATCCGCACCTATAACTTCCCGCAGGGCAGGGTGACCGACCACAGGATAGCGCTGACGCTTTACAACCTCAACGAATTCATGGACGGCGACATGTTCGAGATGGTCGAAGCGCTCCAGCTGTACGACAGAAATCTGAAACTCGGAAATATCGAAAACGACTGAATTTAACGTATCTTCGCCCGCCGGAGAGCTTCGGAAGGGCACGGGAGAGAAAAAATGAAGGATAAAATTTTTTATAACGATTCGGTAAACCTGTTGGAAACGCACAACTTCACTCACGAGCTCCAGGACGTCCGCGAGCCGCACCTTTTCCGTGAAATGTACGACTATGAATCGGTGCCGAAGACGCTGTTCAATTTCATGCATGTGCCGATGAAGTGCGCCGAAGAAATCTGGATAACCGACACCACTTTCCGCGACGGACAACAGGGTCAGCGCCCGTTCACCCCCGACGAAATAGTCGACCTTTACAAATTGTTAAGTAAATTGGGCGGCAGGCGCGGCATCGTTCGTCAAAGCGAATTTTTCGTCTATTCCGACTCCGACAAGGAGGCGCTGAAACGGTGTCTGGAACTGGGGCTCGAGTTTCCCGAAGTTACCAGCTGGATCCGCGCGACCGAGTCGGACTTCAAACTCGTCAAAGAACTCGGAATCAAGGAAACGGGTATCCTTGTAAGCTGTTCGGACTACCATATCTTTAAAAAGATGAATCTGACGCGCGCACAGGCGATGGAAAAATATCTGGGTATAGTCAAGAAAGCATTGGACATCGGCATAAAGCCGCGCTGCCATTTCGAAGATATAACGAGAGCAGATTATTACGGCTTTGTGGTACCGTTTGCGTCGAAGCTCAAAGAGCTGATGGATGAAAGCGGCATTCCGATAAAAATACGTTGCTGCGACACCATGGGCTACGGTGTCACCTACCCCGGCGCGGCGCTGCCGCGTTCCGTCCAGGGCATCATCTACGGCTTGAAACACTATGCCGAGATTCCGTCGGAGCTTTTGGAGTGGCACGGACACAACGATTTTTACAAAGTGGTGACCAACGCTGCGACGGCGTGGCTGTACGGAGCTTCGGCGGTCAACTGCACCATGCTCGGTATCGGAGAGCGTACCGGCAACTGCCCCCTCGAAGCGATGGCTATGGAATATTGTTCTCTGAGAGGCGACGACGGCGGCATGAATCTCGAAGTCATAACCGAAATCGCGGAGTATTTCGAAAAGAAGATGGGTTACGACATTCCGCCCCGAACGCCTTTCGTCGGCAGAAATTTCAACCTCACGCGGGCGGGGATACACGCCGACGGCATGATGAAGGACAAAGAGATCTACAACATCTTCGACACCGAAAAGCTCCTGGGGCGTCCTCCGATGGTGGCTGTCGACGCGCACTCCGGTCAAGCGGGGATAGCCTTCTGGATGAACGCCTTCTTCAAGCTGAAAGGAGAGAAAAAGCTCGATAAGAAGGACTCCCTCGTGCAGGCGGTCAAGGAACTTGTCGACGAAGAATATGCGGGCGGCAGAACGACGGTGATGAGCGACGAAGAGCTTGTCGCGCTCATTAATAAATGCGATCCGGAACGCGTGAAGGAGCTTAGCTCGGAAAAAGAGTAATTTACCGTAAATACCCCCTTGAAAAATGCGCGACAGGTGGTACAATGTATATAGGGGAGTTTATCCCCAAAACAAATTGAGAGGATATAATGATTAAAATTATCTACGGTTCCAAAGGCACCGGCAAGACTAAGCGCATTATCGACGCCGCGAACTCTTCGATTTCGAAGGAACTCGGAGACATCGTCTTCATAACCGATACTTCGCGCTACATACGCGAGATAAAATACCAAATCAGATTCACCAACACCAAGGAATGCAAAATTGCTTCCGAGGACGGCTTGATAGGGTTTATCCAGGGGATGCTGGAAGCCAACTATGACATACGTCTTTTCTTCATCGACGGCGCCGCACGCATGATAGGGAAGCCCGTTTCGGAGATGAACAGCTTCTTCGAAAGGCTGAAAGGCATTTCTCATAAAACAGAAGCCACCTTCGTTTTGACTATCTCTGCCGACTACGACGAGCTGCCGCCGTTTATCAAAGAATTGACGGAGCCGGAGGAAATCCCCGCCGCAAAGGAGTAAAAATGGAATTTATCAGCACGCGCGGCTCCCGTCCCGTCACGGGCGAAGAAGCCGTACTTAAAGGCATTGCCGAGGACGGCGGTCTGTATGTACCGTCGTCTTTTCCCGAATTGACGAGGGAGGAGATGGAGAATATGCTCTGGATGGACTATTCCGAGCGTGCCGCCTGCATCCTTTGTAAATTCTTCGACGAAATTCCCGAAGCCGAAATGAAAAGCTATACCGACCGGGCGTATTCGCGTTTTACCGACTGCGAGCCCGCTCCCGTTATAGATATCGACGGGGAGTCATATATCATGGAGCTTTTCCACGGTCCCACACTGGCTTTCAAGGATGTGGCTCTCACTCTTTTGCCGCATCTGATGACGGCTGCGAGAAAGAAATTCTCCAACGGAGAAAAGACGCTTATATTGGTGGCGACTTCGGGAGACACCGGAAAGGCTGCCCTCGAAGGTTTCAAGGACGTCGAAGGTACCGAAATAATAGTTTTTTACCCTTCGGAAGGGGTCAGCGAGCTCCAGAAACTCCAGATGCAGACGACTACCGGCTCGAATACCCACGTCGTCGGCATAAAAGGCAACTTCGACGACGCGCAGACCGGGGTAAAGCGCATCTTCACCGATCCCGATTATATAGCGCGCTTCAAGGAAATGGGTTATTCGCTCTCTTCGGCGAACTCGATAAACTGGGGGAGGCTTGCGCCGCAGATAGTTTATTACGTTTCCGCATACCTGGATCTTGTCGGAGCCGAACAGATAGACATGTACGACAAGATAAACTTCGTTGTGCCGACGGGAAACTTCGGAAATATTCTGGCGGCGTATTATGCCTATAAAATGGGACTTCCGATAGGTAAACTCATCGTTGCCAGCAACTCCAACGACGTTCTGACGGAGTTTTTCTCGGACGGGAAGTACGACTCCAACCGCCCCTTCCATAAGACGATGTCCCCGTCTATGGATATTTTGGTAAGCTCCAACCTCGAAAGGCTGCTTTTCGAAATGGGCGGCAGAGATCCCGCGTTCGTCCGCGAAAAGATGAGCGAGCTGAAGCGTTTCGGGATGTACAGCGTCGACTTCGACGAGATACCGGAGGAGTTTTCCCTCTTCGAGGGCTACTCCGCCACCGAAGAGGACACCGCCTCGGCGATAGACAACTTCTTCGAAACGCACGACTATCTCCTCGACCCGCACACCGCCGTCGCCGTCAGCGCCTACTACGACTACCTTACCGAAACGGGCGATCCGCTGAAAACTGTCATCGTTTCGACGGCGTCACCGTATAAGTTCGCGCATGACGTCTACCGTTCGCTGACCGGCTCCGACGAACGCGACCCGTTTATGGCGATAAAGAGGCTTCACGGCTATTCCGGCGTCCCCGTTCCCGATGAGATAGCTTCCCTGAAATATAAGGAATTGATTCATACCGACATCATAGAAAAAGAGGAAATGCCGGAAAAAATCTTTGGCATATTGACACAAAATGAATAAAAAAATCATCTATTCGGGCATACAGCCCACCGGAATAATCACGATAGGCAATTTCATAGGCGCCATCTCCAATTGGCTGAAAATGCAGGACGATTACGACTGTATTTTCGGTATAGCCGATCTTCACGCACTGACGGTAAGGCAGGTTCCCGCCGAGTACAGAAAGCGGGCGCTCTCCTTTTTCGCGCAATACATCGCCTGCGGACTGGATCCCGAAAAGAGCATCCTTTATTTTCAGTCCCACGTTGCCGAGCACGCGGAGCTGCAATGGATTCTGAATTGTTTTACCTACATCGGAGAGATGCAGCGTATGACGCAATTCAAGGACAAAGCTGCAAAACACGCCGACAATATCAACATGGGGTTGTTGGATTATCCCGTCTTGATGGCGGCGGATATTTTGCTGTATCAGACCTCGCTGGTGCCCGTCGGAATCGACCAGAAACAGCACCTCGAGATCACGAGGGATATAGCCGTGCGCTTCAACAACCTCTATTCCCCGACTTTCACCGTGCCCGAAGCTTATATAGGCGAGCGCGGCGCCAAGATATACAGCCTTAGAGAGCCCGGACAAAAAATGTCAAAGTCCGACCCCGATCCCAATGCAGCCGTCTCGATAATCGAAGACGCCGACGTCATCATGAAAAAATTCATGAGCGCCGTCACCGACTCCGACACCGTCGTGCGCTACGACCCCGAAAACAAACCGGGAGTTTCCAATCTTATGGTCATTATGTCGGAAATGGGAGGACTCGGGATTCAGGAGATAGAGCGCCTCTACGGCGACAAAGGTTATGCCGTCTTCAAACGCGCCTGCGGCGAAGCAGTCGTCGAACGGCTGAAGCCGATAAAGGCGGAGTACGACAGACTGATGTCCGACAAGGACTACCTGATGGCGGTGGCAAGGGACGGCGCCGAACGCGCCCGCAGGCTTGCACGCCGCACTCTGAATAAAGTAAAGCGCAAAGTAGGACTGGTGGAACAATAAGTGTTCGGGTATATTTATGTCGACAAACCTAATATCCTCTTTAAGGACTTTGCAACGTACAAAGCCTATTATTGCGGATTATGTAAGTCGATAGGCAAAAAAGAGGGGGCGCTCATGAGGCTGGGAGTCAACTACGACATCGCTTTTTTGAGTATACTCGCCCATAACTACGAGGACGCGGAGCCCGAATTCCGCGAGGAGCGCTGCTTCATCCATCCGATAGGACCCGTGTTTCCCGTAGTTTTAAACGACTCCGTTCAGGAAAGAATAGTTGACATCAACACCGTTTTAGGTTACTATAAATTGTGCGACGACCTCGCCGACAAGGGCGGAATCCGCCATAAAACCGCGATTCTTGCGCTTAAACCGCACTACAAGCGGGCGGCAAAACGACTGCCCGAACTTGATGAGACCTTGAAAAAATGCTTCGCCGAGCTTGGGGCACTCGAAAAAGAGGGCTGCCGGGATATAGATAAACTTTCTTTAAACTCGGCGGACATGCTGGTCGCGGTAGGTAAAGCCGCCTGCAAAAACCACGACGAGCATCTTTATGAACTGTGCTTGAATCTCGGGCGCTGGATCTATGAAATCGACGCCTTCGACGACCTGAAAAAGGACGTCGAAAAGGGGCGTTTCAACCCGTTTGCCACCGCCCCGGTGGAAGGGGAAGAGCTTCAGGCATTGCGTTCTTTCGTCTCCGAAAGACTGTACGGGTACCTGAAAAATATCCGCACAGCGTACGATAAAATGCGTATAACTGTCAGCGAGGGACCGCTGTCGAATATAATTTATTTAGGGCTTCCACGAAAGACCGAAGAAGTCTTGAAGTCCGGAGGTATCAGATGCAAAAAGACCCTTTTGTGATCCTTGGAGTCAGCGAAACGGTTACCCAAAACGAGCTTTACGAAGCATACAAGGCGGCGCGCGCCAAGTGGGAGAATCAAAGATTCGAACCGGGCGACGTCGGCGCCGAAGCCTGCGAAAAGCTGGATGAAATAGAGGAAGCGTACCGCGACGCGGAGGAGATCCTTTCCTCCCGCCATTTCGTGACGACCGTAAAAGACAAGCTGGATGAAGCGGACTCTCTGGTCAGAAACCGCCGTTACGACGAGGCGCAGCGCGTGCTCGACAATATCACGGAAAGGACTGCCGAGTGGCATTTTCTGCAGTCTGTGATATATTACTCCAAGCGGCGCTACACCGACGCGCGGAACGAATTGAATGAGGCTGTGAGCGAGGATCCGAACAACGCAAAATACGCCACCGCTCTGAAACACATGGAGGAAAAAATGCAAACGCATGAGGGGGAGGGCTACGCCCGTTCAAACGTCTACAACTACCGCGATGACGGCAGTAACGAAAGAAGCTATTCCAATGAAGCCGATTACAGGCGCGGCGGCAGAGGAATGACGCCTTGCGATTGCTGTACGAGCTTGCTTTGCGCGGACTGCTGCTGTGAGTGCATGGGCGGAGATCTTATCAGCTGCTGCTAATGAAACGTCCGAGATTTTCCGCCGACAGGCTGGCGCTTGCGGGAATAGGCGCGGCGATAAGCCTCGGAGCAGTTATTCTTTCATTCTATGTTACCAACCTTTCCCTGAGCCTTAATATCCTTGCGGCGTGCGGGATAATGCTGCCGCTGACAAAAAAGTACTACCGCGAAGCCGTTCTTGCATATGTCGCCGTCTCCGGACTGGGCGGCATTTTTGCTAATATTCACGTGCTGTCTTTTGTTTTGATAGGCGGTTTTTATACGATACTGACCGTCTTTTTGCATAACCGCGAGCCTAAGATCAAATGGTATATCACCTATCCCGTAAAGATAGCGTATTCGTGCTTCGTGTTCCTGGTAATTTATTATCTTACCGACATCCTGGTAGTCAATTTCGAAGCGTTGAATATCAATATCGAACCGGCGGGGCTGTTGTATTTTCTGCTGAATCTGATTTTCACGATAGCGTTTTTACTATACGACGCGTTGCTGCTGTGGGGTTACAGATACGCCGTGCCGCTGGTCGAAAAAATCACGAAAAAATAAGTCCGAAGCGGACAAAACCTTTGTTATCGGAGCGTTCCGAATCTCCTTATCCAAAAAACCGAAAAACTCCCTTCCGGAAAAAACGTGTTCCTATTCGGCGCGTTCGGTGTCCGTTCTTTCGTCCGAATTTTTTCTGGACGGCGGCAGGATCTCCAACAAATATCCGGCGCCCACGTTCATAACCGTTTCGACGTGTTCGGAAGCGACTCTGTAAAATATTATTTTCCCTTCGCGCCTGGTGGTGACCAATCCGGCGTCGCGCAGGATCTTCAGCTGATGGGAAACCGTCGTCTGATTGAGGTTGAGAAGCGTCGCTATATCCCCCACGCAAAGTTCGTCTATCGACAGCGCCGAGAGCATCCTGACCCGCGTGACATCGCAGAATACCGAAAAAAAAGAGCACATATCGGCTATATCCTGGTTGGACGGCAGATATTCCTTTATCAGATTACAGGTGTTTAAGCTTGCAATAATTTCCGCCATGGCTGCCTCCCGGACTATCGTAAATCGGTAACAAACGAAGGAATCGGCGCATATTGTGGAAAGAAAAGAAATCTTGTCGGAGGGAATATGTTTCAGAACAGTTCTTTGGCGATGCTGCTTATCGTACTATGCTGCGGCTGCGACGGAGGGATCCAGGGAAACAATCAATGTCTGGCGCTGTTACTGATAGTGCTCTGCTGCGGCGGCTGCCAGGGCGGAAATTTCGGGGGACAGCTTACTTAGTTGACTTTCCGACGCGGGCGTTGTACTATTAGTGCATGGTACACATCGGAAACGATTGGGACGACATTTTGCGGGAGGCGTTCGCCTCCCCTTGGTACAATGAACTGAGGGACTTTTTAAAAGAGGAGTACTCCCGCTTTACCGTCTATCCCGATATGCACGACATATTCAACGCCCTCAAAGCCACGCCCTATGCCGCGGTCAAAGCCGTCATACTCGGGCAGGATCCGTATCACAACCCGCTGGAAGCGCACGGCATGTGCTTTTCGGTGAAGCCCGGCGTCAGGATCCCGCCTTCGCTCCAAAATATATATAAGGAGCTTAATGACGATTTGGGTATCCCTATTCCGAGAAACGGATACCTGAAACCTTGGGCAGAGCAAGGAGTGCTCCTCCTGAACACCATACTTACCGTCAGGCGCGGCGAGCCTTATTCTCATAAGGGAAAGGGTTGGGAGAAGCTTACCGATCTCATTATCGAAAAATTGAACGACAGGGAAGACCCCGTAATATTTTTGCTGTGGGGAGCCCCCGCAAGGGCAAAAAAAGCGCTTGTCACCAATCCCCGTCACTTCGTACTGGAAGCGCCGCACCCGTCGCCGCTGTCGGCGTACTCGGGTTTTTTCGGTTGTAAGCATTTTTCGCGCGTCAACGCAATTTTATTTTCTCTAGGCAAGGAGCCGATAGATTGGAGGCTCCCGTGATTTAATGGGGCAGACACGCCGCATTTTCATGCGAAGTGCAGCCGATATGTCGTAATTCAGTCACAAGCTCCCCGATTTTTCGGGGATTTTCTATTGTATATGACGGTTATTTATGATATAATTACAAACAGAGTATTTCTGAAAGGAGCGGCGCGGTTCGCCGATAACTTATGGATTTCGAAAAAGAGATGATAAACAGAGCGGCTTGGGTCAGGGAGCTGATGAAGGAAGCGGGCGCCAAGGGGATAGTTCTGGGGCTTTCGGGCGGCAAGGATTCGGCGCTCGCCGCGATAATCTGCAGGATGGCAACACCCGAAGTCGTCGGTATAATTATGCCCTGCGAGTCGAAAAGAAATTACGAAAAGGACAAACGCCTGGCACTGTTGCTTGCCGAAAAATTCGACGTAAGGACGTTGGAAGTCGACCTTACTCCGGTAAAGCAGGCATTCCGCTTGGCAGTGGAGGGACTTGACGAGAGCCAGACGCCGATGGCGTACGCCAACATGAACCCGAGGCTGAGGATGATTACGCTGTATAACTACGCCCAGAGAAAAAATTACCTCGTTTGCGGCACCGGAAACCGGAGTGAGATAACGATGGGATATTTTACGAAGTGGGGGGACGGCGCATATGACTTCAACCCGATAGGCGATCTGACGGTGAGGGAGGTGTACAAGCTTTTGCGGTATGCCGAGTGCCCCGAGGAGATCATCAAGGAGCCCCCGTCGGCGGCGCTGTTCGAAGGTCAGACCGACGAACAGGAGATGGGCGTTACATACCGCGAGATAGACGACTACATTCTGGACGGAGTGGCGGAAGAGGAGGTCAAAGCCAAAATCGACGCCGCGTTTTGCCGTTCCGAACACAAGAGAACTTTGGGAAGGATCTATCCCGAATAGGTCTTCTCGTAACCTTTTACCTTTCGGTAATTCCCGATATTTACGGGCGAAAATATAACGGAGAGAATATGAAAATCAAACGCATTGTAGAACTTTTGGACGCAACGGTGTTTTGCGGAGAGGACATGATGGAGGTCGATCTGCACTCGGCGTGCGCTTCCGACATGATGAGCGACGTGCTTGCCTTCGTCAAAGATCAGGCGCTGCTTATTTCGGGGCTGTGCAATCCGCAGGTCATCCGCACCGCCGACATGATGGACATAAGATGTATCGCTTTGGTGCGCGGCAAACGCCCCACCGAGGACATGATAGCCATCGCCAGGGAGAAGGGTATAGCGCTGATTTCCAGCGATCACCGCATGTATTCCGCGTGCGGCACCCTTTACGCCGACGGGTTGCAGCCGGGTGAGATAACGGTATGACGGCGCTGCATCTGGAATTCGACGTCGCCGGGAACAATTTTGTTTCGGCGGGTTCGGCGTCGGATGAAGTAAAAAAGACACTGAAAATGCTCGGAGTCGACGCCGTTTCCGTAAGGAAGGTGGCTATCGCGATGTACGAAGGCGAGATCAACATGGTCATTCATGCGGGAGGAGGCAGAGCCGTCGTCGACATCTTCCCCGAAAAGATAGTCATCGTTTTGGAGGATCACGGACCGGGCATTCCCGATATCGCGCTTGCGATGAAAGACGGTTACTCCACCGCGCCGGACGCCATACGCGATCTGGGCTTCGGAGCGGGGATGGGGCTTCCGAACATGAAAAAGTACACCGACAGCATGAACATCGAAAGTACGGTGGGAGAGGGAACGACGGTGACGATGACCGTCAATTTCACCTGACCGTTCAAGGAGAGGGAATGGATAAAAGTCTGCATACCGTTACGCTGGACTACGATAAGTGCAAAGGCTGTATAGCCTGTATGAAGCGCTGCCCGACGGAAGCTATCCGCGTGCGTAACGGCAAAGCCAAAGTGTATTACGACCGCTGTATAGGCTGCGGCGAATGCGTCAGAATGTGCCCCCATCAGGCAAAGCTTCCCGCTTACGACCCGTTGGAGTGCATCTTTAATTATAAATACCGCATTGCGGTGCCTGCGCCGTCGCTGTTCGGGCAATTCAACAACCTTGACGACGTCGACCTGGTGCTGAACGCGTTGTTGGAGCTGGGGTTCGACGACGTCTTCGAAGTGGCGAGAGGCGCC
Organism: uncultured Clostridia bacterium; assembly: GCA_944362765.1. Classification (GTDB taxonomy): domain Bacteria; phylum Bacillota; class Clostridia; order Christensenellales; family DTU072; genus Stercoripulliclostridium_A. Next base: position 110,185 of record CALVTP010000001.1, read on the forward strand.
GAGCTCATCAGTGAAGAGACCAGAAATCTGATGCGTGAAGGAAAGTTGAAAAAGCCGATAATTTCTTCGGCTTGTCCCGCCGTTCTGGAACTTATCATGATGCGCTACCATTCGCTGCTGTCGCACGTAATAGACCTTGTGGCGCCCGCCGACGTCGCCCTCCGCCTCGCCAGGGAAAAAGCCGAAAAAGAGGGCATTCCGCCCGAAGATATCGGCGTATTTTTCATTTCTCCATGCCCGGCGAAGGTGTTTGCGCTGAAAACGGGAATCGGACTGAAACGTCCGCCCGCCGACGGCGTACTGTCGATAGGGGAACTCTATTTCAAACTTCTCGGAGTCATGAACCGTCTGAAAGGTAAGCCGCTGAAAAAGCTCTCCAAAACGGGGATTTTGGGGGTCAGATGGGCGGCTTCCGGTGGCGAATCGCTGGGGATATATCAGAACAGATACCTCGCCGCCGACGGCATGGAAAACATCAACAACGTCCTGAAAGCGATGGAGGACGGCAGCCTTAACTACATCGACTTTGTCGAGCTGGGGGCATGTCCATCGGGCTGCGTCGGAGGCGTTCTGAATGTCGAAAATCCTTTTGTCGCAAGGGTCAGGATCCGCGCGCTCAGAGACAAACTTCCCCCCGTCGCGAACAGAATGGAGGAGACCGAAAAGCCACGCGAGTTTTATCATTGGGAGTGCCCGCCCGAAGCGCAGGACGTCTATAAACTAGATTCCGATTTTAAAGTGGCAATGGAAAAAATGCAGCTGATAGAAAGTATTTATAAAACTCTTCCTCACCTCGATTGCGGCGCCTGCGGAGCTCCGAGCTGCAGGGCTTTTGCCGAGGACGTCGCGCGCGGAGAGACCACTTACGAGATGTGTACGAGGCGGGAAAACAAATGACGATAGAACACGTAATCAAGGCTTTGGATGCCCGAATCATCAATATTGAGGACCCGAACCGCGAAATTATCGGCGGGTATTGCGGAGACTTTTTAAGTAACGTCATCTCGAAAGCGCCTGCCGATTCGGTGTGGTTTACGGTGATGAACAACCAAAACGTCGCCGCCGTTCAGACGCTTGCGGACATTGCGCTGACGGTACTTTGCGAGGGTACGGAGCCCGACGAAATGCTGAGTAAGCGGGCAAAGGAAAGGGGACTGAATATGATAGTCACCGAACTCGGAGTATACGAGGCGGTCAAGAGAGTTTAGCCATGCGCTACCTGTACGATCTCCACATCCACAGCGCGCTTTCGCCCTGCGCCGACAACGACATGACGCCCGTAAACATAGTGGCGTATGCCGCGGCGATGGGACTCGAGATAATTGCGGTGTCCGATCATAACGCCATCGGGAACGTCGCCGCCGCCATGGAAGTGGGGGAAGCGCTGGGCGTAGTCGTCGTACCGGGAACGGAGATCCAGACCAACGAAGACATTCACGTGCTGTGCCTTTTCCCCGATTTGGAAAGCCTTGAAAATTTTTTCGCGGAACTGCCGTTCTCTCCCCTTAAAAACCGTCCCGACGTCTTCGGCGAGCAGTTGATAATAAATTCCGACGATGAAATAGTCGGCAGGGAGGAGCGCCTGCTTCTGACCGCGGCAGAGATAGGGGAGCCGGAGCTCAGAAAACTATGCCTCAGGCACGGCGGAGTGGCTGTACCCGCGCACGTCGACAGGGCGGCATTCGGCATGGTGGCGGTGCTCGGAGCGGTGCCGGAGGAGTATACGGCGGTGGAATTTTCGGGAAAAGGCAGCCCGTCGGGTTTCCCCGGAAAGAGGACGCTTTGTTCTTCGGACGCCCACACCCTCGGCGACATCGGCTCCGCGCGGAATTTTGTGGAGCTTAAAGAGCTGAGCGCTAAGGCGCTTATCGGGTATCTCAGAAAAGAAGACGACCGATGACGCCGTCCCTTGCCGTTTATCGATGGGACAGGCGGACAAGCGTACGGGAAAGCGGTCTTCCGCGCGCGGAAGCGACGAATTATCTTTTAAAAGCCCTTTCTTTGACAAATTAATCACCGAAATTTCATAAAATGGCGGGTTGTATTTTCATATTCGGTTGATAATATATAATCGTCGTAAGGATACGACAAAATCAGACGCTTTGCCCTTTTTCGACGCTTGCAGGGCTTTTAATAAAGGCGTAAAATTTTTAAATATTCTCAATCCCTCCTCCACAACTCAGAGCCGGCAAGCGGGCTCTTTTTTTGTGCCGATTTCAAAAGGCGTGTCGCGCCGGACGATTCCGGATATGCCGTCCTCGTATACGCGAAGCAGATAAGGAAAATATTTACCGAAAATTATAAGTAAGTTCTTTTCTTTTTTAACGCGCGTGTGTTATAATTTATTAGCGCGCATGCGCGTGACAGTAAATACGACAAATTCTTTGGAGGAATCAATGGCAAAGATCAAACTTACAAAGTTACCTTTCACGGATACCCCGGAGCAGGCGAAGGCGCTGGACGATAAGCTGGAAGAACTTAAATCGGTACCGGGCGGGTTGATGCCGGCGCTGCAGTACGCGCAGGAGATCTACGGTTACCTGCCCATCGAGGTGCAGAAGCGTATCGCGGAGAAGCTGAACGTTTCGTTGGAAGAGGTTTTCGGCGTGGCGACCTTCTACGCACAGTTCACTCTTCAACCTCGCGGCGTTTATCAGGTGGCGGTCTGTCTCGGCACTGCCTGCTACGTCAAGGGAGCCGGCGATATCATCAACGCCTTAAAGACAAAGCTCAACTGCGAATCGGGCGAGTGCACCGAGGACGGCAGGTTTTCGTTGGTGGAGACGCGCTGCATCGGCTGCTGCGGTCTCGCGCCGGTCATGACGATTAATTCCAACGTCTACGGCAAGGTGACCACCGATCAGCTTGACGGCATTCTGAGGGAGTACATGTAAAAAATGCGGGAGCTGGCTTTGAACATCCTGGATATTGCCGAAAACTCGGTGAAAGCCAAGGCTTCTTTGATAGTCATTACGATAGAAGCCAAAGGCAATCTTTTGACTATCACGATTTCCGACAACGGCAAGGGTATGGACAAAGCCTTCCTCGAACGGGTGACCGATCCGTTCACGACGACGCGCACGACAAGAAAAGTGGGTATGGGAATACCTCTTTTCAAGGAGGCGGCAGAGACTACCGGCGGCAGTTTTTCGATAGATTCCGAACCGGGAGCCGGCACCGTCGTCAAGGCAAGTTTCGTCATCGATTCGATAGACCGCGCCCCCTTAGGAGACGTCGCCGAAAGCGCCGTGACGCTTTTAAGGGAGGATATCGACTTTGTGTGGGTGTACACCGTCGAGGACAAGTCCTTTACGTTCGACACCCGCGAAATAAAAGCGGAATTGGGCGGTATACCGATAGACTCGCCCGAAATCATTTCATTTTTAAAAGACATGCTGAAAGAGAACATCGAAAGCATCAACGGAGGTATAATTTTATGAAATCAATAGCCGACATCAAGGCGATAAGGGATAAGATGCAAGCCCGAATCGTCAATCGCGACAACTCCGACGCCGAGCAGGAGACCCGTATAGTAGTCGGAATGGCTACCTGCGGCATAGCGGCGGGCGCGCGTCCCGTCTTCAACGAATTCGTCGACCTCGTGGCGGAGAAGGGATTGCACAATGTCAAAGTCACCAGGACGGGTTGCCTGGGCATGTGCAAGCTGGAGCCCATCGTCGAAGTCTTCGTTCCCGGCGAGGAAAAGGTGACTTATGTCAAAGTCGACCCCGAAAAGGCAAAAGAAATATTTACACGTCACATCATCGGCGGACAGGTGGTCGGCGACTACCTCATCGGCGAGCAATAGGAGGAAGCGTATGTTCAGAAGTACCGTACTAGTTTGCGGCGGCACAGGCTGCCACTCCAATCACTCCGGCGAGATATTCGATGCTTTCCAGAAGCAGCTTGCCGAGCAGAAGCTTTCCGACGAGGTTATGCTTGTCAAGACGGGCTGCTTCGGACTTTGCGCCGTCGGTCCCGTCGTCATTATCTATCCCGAAGGCTCCTTCTATTCCCACGTTACGGTCGACGACGTTCCGGAACTTATTTCGGAGCACCTTATAAAAGGAAGACTGGTCAGAAGGCTCCTTTATAAAGATCACAAGACCGAGGAGATCACCAAGGCGCTCTCCGAGACCAACTTCTACAAAAAGCAGACGAGGGTAGCGCTCAGAAATTGCGGTGTCATCAACCCTGAGAACATCGACGAATACATAGCTTACGACGGCTATCAGGCTCTCATCAAGGTGCTTACCGAAATGCAGCCGCAGGAAGTCATCGACGTCATCAAGGCGAGCGGACTGCGCGGCAGGGGCGGTGCAGGCTTCCCGACGGGGCTGAAATGGCAGTTCTGCCGCAACGCCAAAGCCGACGAGACCGGCATCAAGTACGTCTGCTGTAACGCCGACGAGGGCGACCCCGGCGCGTTCATGGACAGAAGTATTCTGGAAGGCGATCCTCACTCCGTCATCGAGGCGATGGCGATAGCCGCTTACGCGATAGGCGCCTGCCAAGGTTATATCTATATCCGCGCCGAGTACCCGATAGCCGTTCAGCGCATCAGAATCGCCATTCAGCAAGCCAAGGAATACGGACTGCTCGGGAAGAACATACTCGATACGGGCTTTGACTTCGATCTCGACGTGAGACTGGGCTCCGGCGCCTTCGTCTGCGGCGAAGAGACTGCGCTGATGACCTCTATCGAAGGAAAGCGCGGCGAACCGCGTCCCCGTCCTCCCTTCCCCGCGAACAAGGGCTTGTTCGGCAAACCGACTATTCTGAATAACGTCGAGACCTACGCAAACGTCGCCCAGATCATTCTGAAAGGCGCCGATTGGTTTGCTTCGATGGGCTCCGAAAAGAGCAAAGGCACCAAAGTATTCGCGCTTGGCGGAAAAATCGTCAACACCGGCTTGGTGGAGATCCCGATGGGTACGACTTTGAGAACCGTCATCGAGGACATCGGCGGCGGTATCCCGAACGGCAAGAAGTTCAAAGCGGCGCAGACCGGAGGACCTTCCGGCGGCTGCATCCCCGCTTCGCTTATCGACGTGCCGATCGACTACGAAAATCTGGCGGCGATAGGTTCCATCATGGGTTCGGGCGGACTCATCGTCATGGACGAAGACAACTGCATGGTCGACATCGCCAAGTTCTTCCTCGAATTCACCAAAGACGAAAGCTGCGGCAAGTGCACTCCCTGCCGTATCGGTACGACGAGGCTTTTGGAGTACCTCAACAAGATAACCTCCGGAAACGGTACCATGGAAGACTTGGAAGAGATGGAAAAGCTGTGCTATTACATCAAAGACAACGCGCTTTGCGGTTTGGGACAGACGGCTCCGAACCCCGTTTTAAGCACATTGAGATACTTCCGCGACGAATACATCGCGCACATCAAAGAGAAGCGTTGCCCGGCGGGCGTATGTAAGGCGCTGCTTTCGTACGAGATAACCGACGCATGCAAGGGCTGCACGCTTTGCGCGAGGAACTGCCCGGTAGGAGCCATCACCGGCGCGGTCAAGGAAAAGCACGTCATCGACAAGTCGAAGTGCATCAAGTGCGGCGTTTGTATGGAAAAATGTAAGTTCGGCGCCGTAGTCAGGAAGTAGGAGGACGAAAATATGGAAGAAGTAAAAATGATAAACCTTAAAATTAACGGACAGGCGGTCAGCGTGCCCGAAGGCACCACCATATTGGACGCCGCCAAAAAGATAGGCATAAAAATCCCCACCCTCTGCTACCTCAGGGACATCAACGCGATAGGCGCCTGCCGCGTCTGCGTGGTGGAGGTCAAGGGTGCAAGGAGCCTTGTCGCTTCCTGCGTCTACCCCGTTTCGGAAGGCATGGAAGTCATCACCAACTCCAAAAGAGTTCTGGATTCCAGAAAGACTACGGTCGAACTCATTCTTTCCGACCACAAGAAGGAGTGTCTGAGCTGCATAAGGAGCGGTAATTGCGAATTGCAGACGCTTTCCGAGGAGCTCGGCTGCAACGTCAACAACTACCGCGGTTCGACGAACTCGTACCCGGTCGACGACTCCACTCCCTACCTTGTCAGGGACAACGAAAAGTGTGTGCTCTGCCGCAGATGCGTAGCGGCGTGCAAAAATTACCAAGGGATAGCCGTCATCGGTCCCAACGCGAGAGGCTTCGATACCCATATCGGCTGCGCCTTCGAAAAGCCGCTTGCCGACGTGCCGTGCGTGGGCTGCGGACAGTGCATAGCCGTCTGTCCCGTTGGCGCTTTGCATGAGCGCGAAGAAATCGACGACTGCCTTCAGGCTATCCGCGATCCCGAAAAGAGAGTCATCGTCGGCACCGCGCCTTCCGTCAGAGTGGGACTCGGCGAAGAGTTCGGTTGCCCCATCGGTACCAATGTCGAAGGCAAGATGGTCACGGCTTTGAGGTATCTCGGATTCGACGACATTTTCGACGTCGACTTTGCCGCCGACCTCACCATCATGGAAGAGGGCACCGAGTTCATTTCGAGGCTGAATAACGGCGGTAAGCTTCCGATGATGACGAGCTGCTCCCCCGCGTGGATAAAGTTCGTCGAGCATAATTATCCCGAACTCATCGACAATCTTTCCACCTGCAAGTCGCCGCAGCAAATGTTCGGCGCCGTCTGTAAGACTTACTACGCCGACAAATTGGGTATCGATCCCAAGAATATCGTTGTCGTCTCGGTCATGCCCTGCACCGCGAAGAAGTTCGAAAAGGGAAGACCCGACCAATCGGCGGCGGGAGTTCCCGATATCGACATTACTCTGACGACGAGAGAGCTTGCGCGGCTTATCAAGCGCGAAGGCATCATCTTCAACGAACTTCCCGAATCCGAATTCGACGCTCCTCTCGGTATCTCCACCGGCGCGGGCTTGATTTTCGGCGCTACGGGCGGCGTTATGGAAGCGGCGCTCAGAACGGTAGCCGACGTCCTCGAAGGGAAAGACCTTAAAAAGGTGGACTACACCGCGGTTCGCGGTACCGAAGGCATAAAGGAAGCCGAACTCAAAATCGCCGGCAAGAAGATAAAAGTCGCCGTGGCTTCGGGACTTGCCAACGCCAAAGTGCTGATGGATAAAGTGAAAAACGGCGAAGCCGATTACCACTTCATCGAGATAATGAGCTGTCCCGGCGGCTGCGTCAACGGCGGCGGTCAGCCGATAAAGTCGGGCTTCGTGAGGAACAATTACGACGTCCGCGCCATCCGCGCGCAGTCGATATACGACGCCGACAAAGAGATGAAGTACAGAAAGTCGCACGACAATCCCGCGATAAAGGAGCTGTACGCCGAATACCTCGGTGAACCGAACGGACATAAGGCGCACAAGATCCTGCATACCTCTTACGTCAAGAGGAACAACTATTAATTTCGCACGACTCCGCCCCGCGGGTTTCCCGCGGGAGCGGGGTAAGGAGCTTATGGCAAACAGAAGATTTCACAAAAAACAGCGCTTTACCCCCGACCCTTCATATGTTCCGCCTTACGACGCGGCAGTGCTGCGGCTGGGGCTGGAATACCTGAAGCTGTCCGAAGCCGTCGCAGAGAAACTTTCGGGTGCCGGTATCGCCAGCGTCATGGACGTCGTAGTCAGGGAAGAAAGGGATTTTTATCGCATTTCCGGTTTCGACAAAAGGAACCTCGGAGAGCTTAAAAGCGCGTTGAACAACAGGCGTTTAAGGCTGAAACCCCCGAAAGAAAGGGAGGAAAAGCCGAAAACCGAACAGCGCGACGGCGTCAGACAAAGCAAAGAACATTCCGAAAACGGAAAAGAGGAGCGCGTGAGAGGCGCGGGGCGTGAAAGAGGGGAACGCAATTTGCGCGAAAACTCCGGGCGCACCGTGAGTTTCGAGCGCCGCGACAGGGGCGTCGACCGCAACGCCGGAGATTCCCGCGATCACTCCGCCGGGGTAAAGAAGGGAGAGGAACGCAATCAAAGCAGGAGATCCCGCCCCGACAAAGGCGACAAGAAAAGCAAAAACCCGAGGATATGGAATCCCGACGGCGTCAGCGAAAAGCACACCAAAGAGGAACGCGAAAAGCGTCGTCCGCGCCGCCCGAAGGTCGAACATCCCTCCGATATATATATAAAGATAAACAAAAACAACAAATGGGGCTTTGCTACCCGTGACGGGAAAGAAGTCATTGCTCCCGAGTACGACGACGTCTTTACTTTCAAAGAGGAGCTTTGCTGCGTTGAACGTGAGGAGGCTTTCGGCTTTATCGACAGAGAAGGAAACGTCGTAATACCTATTATATATGAGTGCGCTTCCTCTTTTTCGGAGGGCTTGGCGTGCGTATTCAAAGGGGGAGTATGCGGCTATATCGATAAGACGGGAGCCGAAGTCATTCCGTTCAGATATGACGCGGGTACCCCTGTCACAGACGGCGAATGTCGCGTGAAGAAGGCGGGAAAGTGGGGAGAACTCCATATTTCGGAGCCGGAAAACATCAGATGGATAAACTGAAAAGCACCGTTTTCGGCGCAATTTCGGCGTTGATAATATTCTTTTTTGTCATTCTTGCGGGAGTATCGGTTTCACCCGCAGCCGAGGCGTACGCCCCGAAAATTGCGCGTGTGCTGTATGACGACGTGCCGCTTGTCGACGAAAACGGCGAGGTGCTGATGAAACTTAATGCGGATGACGAAGTGGAGGTGACGGGCGAAGCGACCGCTTTCGGCTGTCCCGTTACCGTTTCCGGTACCTTCGGCTATATAGAAAAGGAATTTTTGTATTTCCCTGATGAAAGTACGGGTGCCTTGGAGATCCGTTCCGTCAAAGTGCTGGCGGAGGGCGTCGGAAAGGAAGTCGAATTGAAAGCGGCTCCTTCGAAGGACTCCGAAACGGCGGAAACGCTTGGCGACGGAGTGCGGCTGGACGTAACGGAGTGCGACTCCGCCGATTACTACCGGATAGTCGGCGGCGATTACCGCAACCTGTACATAGCCAAGGAAAACGTGACGACGTCGCTTACCAGAAATCAGCGCGTCGCAGTCATCGTCATTGCCGTTTCGGCTGTGGCGGCGGCGATGTCGTTCGGATTGATATACCTTCACAGAAACCGTGACCGCTTCAAGAATAAGCGTTGATTTTTTAACTTATCCCTCAATCAAAATATTTCTGCCGTTCTCCCGCGGGATGTCGTTATAAAGATATGCGGGCTCTGAAGCGCGCGAGATTATCTCTGTTTCCAGCTTGCCGCCCGAATAGGGCACCTCGATGAATTTTTCGGAAAAGATGTTGAAGCCGTCCAATGCTTCCGAGTAAACTTTTTCGCCGTCGGAGTAGACGTTCAAAGTGAAGCCGTGCGCCGCCGCCAGCCCGTAATTTGTCAACAGGAAACGCGCTTTTCCTTTTTCCGCCGAAAGACAAGAAACGGAGTATTGGTACCCTAAATGATGTTTAAGGTAGTCGAAAACCGAAATTTTGCCATTTTCAAGGAGGTTCGGATTATAGGGAACGGAAAGCTCGGCAAGCTTTGCTTCGTCAAGGTAAAGCTGCTGCCATTGTTTCAACAGATAGTTGTTTCCGTCTTCGATGTAGTTATGCTCTATCGAAAGAGAAGTCAGCCCGTAGCCCGCCGCCTGTCGGATTATGCCGTAAGGATCGACGCCGTCGGGTGACGCGTTTCCCCACGGCATTTCGCCGTCGTTGACGGAGTATTTGCACTTGTTCAGAAGCTTCGGATAGTTTTCGTCCGTCCAGTCCATCATCCCCCATTCGTGGGAGTAGCCGACGAGGTAGTCGTCGTGGAGCCCCGCGCGGCTTTCGTATTCCTCGGGTACCATCGAAAGGTACTCGGGAGTTCTGACCATGATGAAAAATTGCTCGGGAAAACTTGAAAAGACCTTTTCGACGATTTTTCTTTCGTTCAGGTTGTGTACCGAGGTGTGACCTTCACCCCATAGCCCGATGAACCCTAATTGTATGGCGTAGATGACTCTGTTGACGAGTGCGGAATTTTCCTCGAAAAAGCCCTTTATCTGATCGATATGAGACAGCACATTCTTGGTGCGGGGACCGCTTTTTCCGTTTTCGTCGGATTCGTAAGCGAAGCGTAAAAGTACCCTTATTCCCAAGGAATCCAGGTATTCGAGATATGCTTTCAGCTCCCGAAAAGCCGAAGAGGGGATGTCAGTGTTACAATATTTAATAAGATAGACGTAGATTTGCATTAGCACGGCGTCGTCCGGGGTGACACGGGAAAGCGCCGACTCCAGCGTCTCGTAGGCGTCCGTACCGGAGCCGGGATATCCTTCGCCCGCCCCCAAGGTGATGTATGCCTCGCCCCTGAAACCTCTCAGCGGATTGACGGGGGCGGTTTCCTTGGAAGAATAGGGGACCGAGTCGTCCTTAAGATACTTAAAAGAGGTGTTTGCCGCAGGGTAATCGGCGATTTTTATCTTTGTGCAGCCGCCGAACAGCAGCGACAGACTCATGACGGCGGCGCCGGCAAACGCCGCTACGGTACGTTTCAATTTCGTCTTCATATAAAAATTATACCTAATATATAATCGGGTTTCAAGTTCGTAAAGCTGATCCGGCGTCCGGAAATCGCCGTTTCAAGAGGCTATATAAAGAGAGGAACGCTTTCACGGAGCAGGGGCGGACGCCGTAAATTGAGCTGCACCCGCATTTAACCGCCTTTTTCGAAAAATGGAAAAACGGGCATAGAAAAACCTCTTTTATCATTCGACAAAAGAGGCTTTCGCTTTGGTCTGGGTGAGAAGATTTGAACTTCCGGCCTCTTGAACCCCATTCAAGCGCGCTACCAAACTGCGCCACACCCAGAAATCAGGGAGCAACTCCCTGTCATGTCGTGGAAAAATTACGCTTTGGCGTTCTCGAGGTTATAGAGCATCTTCGAAAAACGAGCCACCTTTCTGGAAACGGTGTTGTCTTTGTAGACGCCCGACTTCGTGATGATGCTGACGGTGACGGGGAGAAGAGCCTTGGCTTCCTCGACGTTGCCGGCGGCGATAGCCGCTTCATATTTCTTTTGAGCGTTCCTGCAACGGGTGCGACGGGCGGTATTGCGCTCGTTTTCCTCTTTGGTGATGCGGATTCTCTTTTTTTGCGATTTGATATTTGCCATTATTCACTCCTTAATTGAGCCGTTGTAATTCAAGTGCCTAATAATAATACCACAACAATATAAAGTTTGCAAACGATTTTCGTATCAATTTTATTAAATAGAGCACACTTTTACCATGCGCATATATAATAGCCTTTCGGACGTCGCGGAAAGCGACGGCTTTTGGAGTTTATTCAGAGAAAACGAGCACGTTTCCGTCAGACGGGTCAAAGAAAACGGCGTCGAATCCGCCTTTGTCTTTATCGAAAAAGAGCTTTCGTTCGACTCGGAATATATTAATGAGGTGCTTCAAACGGTGGGAAGAGAACTTAAAAGGCTACTGAAATCCGTCGGAGCCACCAAAAAAGGGCTTATTCTTGCAGTAGGAGTAGGAAACGAAGGCATGACGGCGGACTCCCTCGGCGCAAGGACGTTGAAGTACCTCGATATCACCGAGCACCTCAACGCCGCAGGCGTAAAAGCGCGAAACCGCGGCAGACTTGCGGCAATTGCGCCCGGGGTCGGCGGCGTCACCGGTATAGATTCGTTCGACGTCGTAAAGGGAGTTTCGGAAAGATTGAAACCCGCCGCCGTGATAGCGGTAGACACCCTTTCAGCAAAGGTGGCGGAGAGGTTGAAAAGAGTGGTGCAATTGTCGACGGACGGGCTGGTGCCCGGTTCCGGAGTGGGGAACGCAAAGCGTGCGCTGTCGGAAGAAACGCTGGGCGTTCCCGTCATTGCGGTAGGAGTGCCGCTCGTCATAGAAGCAGTCGATATACGCTTGGAAGGGGAGGAGGAACCCTTGTCGGACAAGGTCAGGAAACGCCTCGACGGTCTTGTCGTGACGGTGAAGGAAATCGACCTTGCCGTAGAGGACTTTGCTAAGGTCATAGGAGGCGCGATAAACTTCGCGGTACACGGCACCTGAACGGCACCATTTAATTTTTCCGGGCATATTTTGAAATATGATGATCGCCGTGACGGACTCCGGTATAGGCGGGCTTTGGGTGTTGGCGTCGCTCCGGAAAAAATTTCCGTATGAAGAGTATATATATTATTCGGATAACCGCTTTCAGCCATACGGTATCCGAAACTCCGATTTTTTAAAAGAGCGCTTTCATGCCGTTTCAGAAGAACTCGCCTTGATGGGAGTCGAATTGACGGTGGTCGGTTGTAACACTATGTCGGTCACGGTCGGGCTGAAAGGGGGGATAGAGACAAACATGGATTCGGTGTGGATCTGCCCCGAGGCGCACCCCGAAAGGGAGAAAACGCTGATAATGGCTACGCCGCTTTCCGAGCGCTCCGATTACATCGTTTCGTTAAAAGAAAAAGGCGCGCGTGTACTTTCCGACGGCGCTCTAGCAGGGATTATCGAAGGGCTTTACGAAGGCTGCGGAGAGGGGACGTCTTCGTCGGTTCTCGAAAAAGAAGCGGAAAAGATTTTAAAGGCGGAGCCGCTTTTATCCGACGGCTGGGAGGCGGTTTCTCTCGGCTGTACCCATTACATATATTTCAGAGAGCTTATAGCGCGTCTTTCCGGGGCGGAACGGATTTACGACGGCGTTTCGCCGGCAGTGCTCCGCGCAGCAAACCATATAGAAAACTTCCGGAAATCGAGGGGCGGCAGGAGCGAAAACTTCGTCCGGAGGGCGCCTTGCGGTAATGGCGGAGTAAGATTTATCTTTTCCGGAGCGGACGAAAGCCAAAAATACGGAAGAATTTTTTCAAAGATAGCAAACGGGGAGTAGTTAAGGGCGTCGGGAGCATAAAAAACCTTCAAACAGAGGCGAAAACCGCTCCGGACGGATTGACGCCGACAGACCGGGAAGGAAAGAGCAGTCCCGTTATAATGAATTTACCGATTTTTGTTGAATTTTTTTTCCGCGTATAGTATCATATTCTTACTGTTTAATTTAAGGAGAAAATGGAATGGCTGTTTTTCACAAGGACAAGATACGCAATATAGCCCTTATCGGGCATGGCGGCGAAGGCAAGACTTCTTTGTTGGAGGCGATGCTCTTCAAGACCAAGGCGATCGACCGTCTCGGCAAAGTCACCGACGGCACCACCGTATCCGACTATGACCAGGAAGAGATCGCGCGTAAAATGTCTATAAGCCTTTCGATGGCTTACGTATCGTACAAAGACTATAAATTCAACATCCTTGACGTCCCCGGCTTTTTCGACTTCGAGGGCGAGATGGTTGCGGCGTTGTCGGTTGCGGACGCGGCGATATTGGTGACGGGCGCTAACGGTTCCGTCCCCGTCGGTGCAGAGAAGGCGCTCGAATATTGCGCCGAAAAGAGCGTTCCCGTCTTTATCTGGGTCAACGGCGTCAACAAGGAAAACTCCAGCTTCGATGCCACTCTGCAAGCCTACCGCGAAAAGTACGGCTCCAAGGTTCTGGCGATAGAGCTTCCGATAATGCAGGGAACCTCGATGACCGGCTATGTCGACGTCGTAGCGGGGAAAGCCTATGACTTAAACGGCTTAGAGACAGCCGTTCCCGCGGCGCTCGAAGGGAAACTTGCCGAAGAGGACGCCGTTTTGATGGAAGCCGTTGCCGAAGCGGGCGAGGAACTGATGGAAAAATATTTCGGCGGCGAAGAAATTTCCGCCGACGAGAAGAAGGGCGGACTCAGGACGCGTTTTGCCGCTGCCGAGGTCTATCCCGTTATAGCCGGCGTCGCCGTCGACAAGCCCGTTCTGACGGCACTTTTCGATCATATTGCGGAGCTCTTCCCCGCGCCCGGTGAATCGGTAAAGCACGGCTACACAGCGGGAGGAAAGCACGAAACCGTCGTCGTTGACGAGAACGGCAAGTTCGCCGCCCAGGTCTTCAAGACCGTCGTCGACCCGTTCATCGGAAAACTTCTGATGTTCAAGGTCATGCGCGGCAAAGTCTCCACCGGCGACACCGTCTATAACGTCGAAGCCGACGAGAACGAAAAGATCTCCGCGATGAGCATAATGCGCGGCAAGAAGCAGGAGTCCGTCGATCAGATGTTCGCGGGCGACATCGGTGCGTTTGCAAAGCTGAACTACACCACCACCAACAACACCCTTTGCGACCCCTCCGAGGTCATTAAGTTCGATCCCATCGAATTCCCGAAACCCGTCATTTCCTTTGCCGTCTCTTCGGCGGACAAGGGCTCCGAAGACAAAGTGTTTGCGGGACTCAACAAGATGCTCGACGAAGACGCCACCTTCACCCTCGAAAAGAACGCCGAGACCAACGAGATGATAATCTCCGGCATGGGTGAAATGCAGCTCGACATCATCTGCAAGAAGGTCAAGAACAAGTTCAACGCTACCGCTGTGCTGAAAGAGCCCAGGATAGCCTATCGCGAGACCATCAAAAAGACCGTCGAAGCCGAAGGTAAACACAAAAAGCAATCGGGCGGCGCAGGGCAGTTCGGACAGTGCTCCGTCAGGTTCGAGCCGGGTGCCGCGGACGGCGTGTTCGAATTCGTCGACGCCGTTGTCGGCGGAGCTATTCCGCGTCAATACATTCCCGCCGTCGAAAAGGGACTGAGGGAAGCGGCTCCGAAAGGTATCCTTGCAGACTATCCCGTCATCAATCTGAAGTGCACCGTCTTCGACGGCAAATCGCACCCCGTCGACAGTAAGGAAATCGCCTTCATCACGGCAGCCAAATTGGCGTTCCAGGACGGTTGCTCCCGCGCCAATCCCGTCTTCCTCGAACCCATAATGCACATCGACATTACCGTCCCCGATTCATACATGGGCGACATCATGGGCGACCTCAGCAAACGTCGCGGCAGAATCCTCGGTACCGACTCCGTCAACGGAAAGACCGTCGTCTCCGCAGAAGCGCCGCAGGCGGAACTTGCAAAGTACGCCACCGACCTCAGGAGCATGACGCAGGGAAGAGGTAAGTTCTCGACCGCTTTCGAGCGCTACGAGGAAGTTCCCGCTTCTCAGGCGGCAAAGATCATAGAGGATTACAAAAAGCGTCAGGCTGCCGCTCAATAATCCGCAAATTCCGCAGTAACAAAAAGCACCGGGCAGCCGGTGCTTTTTTGATCCCTAAAAAAGCCCTCCTTTTACAGAGAGGGCTTTTTAAAACAAATCTGTTTAGGCTGATTGTCAGATCCTTGCCACTCCGCTGTCGCGCGCGGCTTTTGCAACGGCTTCGGCGACGGTCTTTCCGACGCGCGGATCGAATGCCATCGGAAGGATGTAATCAGCCGAAAGTTCCTCGTCTGAGACAAGGGAAGCGATCGCTTCTGCGGCGGCAAGCTTCATCTCTTCGTTGATATCCTTTGCCCTTACGTCCAGCGCGCCGCGGAATATGCCGGGGAAAGCCAGAACGTTGTTGATTTGGTTGGGGAAGTCGCTCCTGCCCGTGCCCACTACGGCGGCGCCGGCTTTCAGGGCGAGGTCGGGCATTATTTCGGGCACGGGGTTTGCCATAGCCATGACGACGGCGCCGGGCGCCATGCCGCGAACCATCTCTTCGGTGACGACGTTGGGGGCGGAAACGCCGATGAAAATATCGGCACCCTTCATGGCGTCTTTCAGCGAGCCGGTTTTACCGTCTTTATTGGTGAAAGCGGCTATTTCGGCTTTGATGCCGGAGTTCCCTTCGTTGTTTGCGGAGATGATACCTTTTCTGTCGCACATCAGAATGTCCTTTACGCCGACGGCGGCGAGAAGTTTGGCTATCGCGACGCCCGCGGCGCCCGCTCCGGAGAAAGCCACCACACAATCTTTTAATTGTTTTTTTACGATCTTGAGGGCGTTGATGATGGCGGCAAGACAGACCACCGCCGTACCGTGCTGATCGTCGTGGAAGATCGGAATATCGCTGATTTCCTTTAATTTTCTTTCGATTTCAAAGCAGCGGGGAGCGCCGATATCTTCGAGGTTGACGCCGCCGAAGGAGCCAAGGAAGAGGGAAATCGCTTTGACTATTTCGTCGGGATCTTTACTTCTTACGCAGAGCGGAATGGCATCGACGCCGCCGAAGGCTTTGAACAACACGCACTTGCCTTCCATGACAGGCATGCCCGCTTCGGGTCCGATATCACCGAGTCCCAAAACGGCTGTGCCGTCGGTTATGACCGCGACGGTGTTCCAGCGGCGGGTGAGCTCGTAGGATTTAGAAATATCTTTTTGAATTTCCAAACACGGTTGAGCTACGCCCGGGGTATATGCCAAGGACAA
>CALVTP010000002.1 GCA_944362765.1 uncultured Clostridia bacterium
ATCTTGGCTGTCAGGAACTCAAAGACCATCTACCGTCACGAGGACAAAGTCATCAAGTTATTCGACGAAAGCTTTTCGAAGGCGGACATCCTGAACGAGGCGTTGAACCAGGCGCGCGTGGAGGAGACGGGTCTGAATATCCCGAAGCTTCTCGAAGTGACGACCATTGACGGCAAGTGGGCTATCGTGATAGAATATATCGAAGGGAAGACCCTGGAGCAATTGATGAAGGAAAATCCCGAAAAGAAGGACGAGTACCTCAATCTTTTCGTCGACCTGCAGATGGAAGTGCACTCCAAAAAGTGCCCCCTTCTCAACAAGCTCAAGGACAAGATGAACAGAAAGATCTCCGCGGCGGATCTGAATGCCACCACCCGTTACGACCTGCATACGCGGTTGGACGGCATGCCCAAGCACGACAAAGTCTGCCACGGCGACTTCAACCCCTCCAATATCATCATCAAGCCGGACGGCACGCCGTACATTCTGGACTGGTCTCACGCCACCCAAGGAAATGCGTCGGCGGACGTAGCGAGAAGCTATCTTCTGTTCTGGCTTGCGGGCGATATCGAGGGCGCCGAAAAGTACTTAAATCTCTTCTGCGAGAAATCGGATACCGCCAAACAATACGTTCAGAAGTGGATACCGATAGTAGCCGCTTCGCAGCTTGTCAAAGGCAAGAAGAACGAACGTGAATTCCTCATGCACTGGATCGACGTCGTCGATTACGAATAACGGGAAAAGGAGTTAATCATGGTAAAAGTCACCGTCTGTATCGGAAGTTCCTGCCACCTGAAAGGTTCGAGGCAGGTAGTCGAAGAGCTGCAATACATCGTAAAGCGTAAAAATCTCGGCGAGGACGTCGAACTTGCGGGCGCTTTCTGCATGGGCAAGTGCGCCGAACAGGGAGTTTCCGTCACCGTAAACGGCGAGTATTACTCGGTAGACCCCGCCAAAGTCGAGGAGTTCTTCGACGACGTCATAGTCAAGGCATTGAACGCATAACTTAAACCCTTACAGGGGAGGGATCAGTATGCAATACCTGGATTTTACCGGCTCTCGTTGCAGGGACTGTTATAAGTGCCTGCGCGAGTGCCCCGTCAAGGCGATAAAGTTTGTCGACCACGAGGCAAGGATTATTTCCGACAGGTGCATCCTTTGCGGTAAGTGCACCGTCGTCTGCCCCCAAAACGCCAAGCGCGTCCACAGCGAAATTGACGAGGTGGAAGCGCTCTTAGCCTCCGGAAAACCCGTTATCGCTTCCGTTGCGCCGAGTTTTGTCTCGGCTTTCGGCGTTAAAGACTTCGCCGTAATGGGGATAGCGCTCGGGAAACTCGGTTTTAAAATGGCTGAAGAGACCGCCGTCGGCGCCAATATCGTGACCGCGGAGTACGAAAAACTTCTGGACACCGGCGAATATAAAAACTTCATTACTTCCGCCTGCCCCGCCATCAACCGCATGATACAGCTGTATTATCCGAAGGCGCTGAAATATTTGGCTCCGGTGGCGTCGCCGATGGTGGCGCACGCAAGGCTTTTAAAGAAGCGCTACCCCGAAGCCGAAGTGGTATTCATCGGTCCGTGTATCGCAAAAAAGCGGGAAGGCAGGGAGTCGGGGCTTATTTCGGCGGTGCTGACTTTCAAGGAATTGAAAGCGCTTTTCGACGGCAGAGGTATCGACTTAAACACCATCGCTTCGATAAAGGTGACGGAGCCGGTAAAGAACCGCTCCAAGTACTACCCGATAAGCCGCGGAATCATAAAATCCTTTAATCGGTTACCCGAATGCTACGAATATGTAGCCGTAGACGGCGTTAAGCGCAGTTTTGACGTTTTGGAAGACATCGATAAACTCGAAGGCATGTTCATAGAAATCAACTGCTGCGAGTACGCCTGTATCAACGGACCGGCGACGATAAAAGCGGAGGGCGCGCTGAAAGCCAACGAGGACGTCAGGCGGTATGCGCTGGACAGTCTGAAAGAGGGCGAAGCGGGCTATTTGGACGCGATGGGCGTCGACCTTGCGGAAGGACACCCGAGAATTTCTTTGGGGAACGTCGTGCCCAGCGAACGTGACATCCGCGCCGTCCTGGCGAAGACCGGAAAAGTCAAGCCCGAGGACGAACTGAATTGCGGCGCCTGCGGTTATCCCACCTGCCGTGAAAAGGCAATAGCCGTTCTGAACGGCAACGCCGACCTCGATATGTGCATTCCGTATATGAGAACGAGGGCGGAATCGATGTCTTATGAAATCATTCAGAACAGCCCGAACGGCATCATAATGATGGATTACGACCTTAAAATCACCGAATCGAACGCGCTTGCAAGGAAGCTTCTCGGCATTGCTTTGGACGAACCGAAAGGCACTTACCTATACGAATCGGTCAATGCCGCCGACTTTTTCCAAGCAGTCTCCGGCGGGAAGGACGTCCATAAAAAGAAGCTCTATATCGAGGAGACCAAGCGCTACGTCGATATGAACATTATACTTTTGCCGGAGCACAAGACGCTGTTTGCGGTGTTGAAGGACGTCACAAACGCCGTGGAATATTCCAAAGAGCTCGACGAAGTGCGCGAAAAGACGTTGGAAACCACCGACGCCGTCATAAAAAAGCAGATGCGCGTCGCGCAGGAGATAGCTTCTCTGCTCGGCGAGACGACGGCGGAAACCAAGGTGGCATTGCTGAAGTTGAAGGATACGCTGGCGGGCGAAAAGGACGAATAAATGGAACTCTACCTCGAAAACGGCTATACGTCGCTGAATAAAGCGGGCGAAGAGCTCTGCGGCGACCGCGTCAAAGTCACCGACGACGGGCGCTTTACGACGTTGGTGCTGGCGGACGGGCTGGGCTCGGGCGTCAAAGCCAATATTTTGTCGACGCTTACCAGCACCATTCTCTGCACGATGGTTTCAGGCGGAGTTTCGATAGACGAGTGTATCGATACCATCATCCAGACCCTCCCGGTCTGCAAGGAAAGAGGTGTGGCGTACGCCACCTTCACCGTCATTCACGTCGACAGAGAAGGAAAGGGGTATATGTTCGAGTTCGACAACCCCGAAGCCATATACATAACCGGCGGGAAATGCCGCGATTTCGACAGAACGCCGCATAAATACGAAGGAAGAACCGTTTACGTCACCGCACTCAATCTGCAACCCGGAGATTATATCGTGACGATGTCCGACGGCGTCATTCACGCGGGGATCGGCATGATTCTGAATTTCGGGTGGCTAAGAAAGGACGTCATGGAGTACCTTGACAAGAACGTTTTGCCCGGCATGAGCGCGACGGCGGTGGCATGTCTTCTGGCTTCCGCCTGTAACGACCTCTATCTCGACAAACCGGGTGACGATACCACCGTGGCGGCGGTCAGGATCCGCGAAGCGGTGCATGTCAATATTATGGTCGGACCGCCCGTGGATAAATCGAAGGACGATTTCTATATCTCGAGGTTTTTGGAGGGAGACTCCAAAAAAGTGGTGTGCGGCGGCACCAGCTCCACGATAGTCGCAAGGTATCTGAACACGACCGTCAAAGCCGACTTCGATTTCCCCGATAAGGAAGTGCCTCCGATAGGGCATATCGACGGCATCGACCTGACGACGGAAGGGGTATTGACGCTCCGAAAATTGGTGGAACTAAGCGAAAAATATCTTTCGCATACCGACCTGACCCCAAAGACCTTTACCAAGCGCGACGGAGCGTCGCTGCTTGCCGACATGCTCTTCGAGAAGGCGACGCACGTCAAATTTTTCGTCGGTCAGTCGATAAACGCCGCCCATCAGGGGCTGCCGATCGACATCACGATGAAATTGAAGTTGGTCGACACCATTTCCGAAAACCTCAAAAAGGCGGGGAAGACAGTGGAGGTCTACTATGACTAAAATTTTGGTATTTACCGACCTTCACGGCTCGGCGGAGTCCGCCGAAAAGCTGTCCTTGATAGCCCGCGCCGAAGGCGCCGAACTGATGATAAGCCTCGGCGACGTCAACTATTCCGGCGCCCGCAACGACCCTCCCGGAGACTATGCACCGAAAGCGGTTTGCAGCGCACTTAGCCAACTTTCGGTTCCCGTAATATACATTAAGGGTAACTGCGACTCGGAAATTGATGAAATGGTCATCGGTAAACCGTTCGAGGAAAGACGACTGATGCTTATAGACGGCAAGAGGGTCTTATTCACTCACGGACACCGTCTCAATCCCGCGCATCCTCCACCCGCGGGCTATGCGGACGACGTCGTCTACGGACACACGCATATAAACGCCGTTACCGAAACGGCGGGAATGAAGTTTATCAATCTTGCTTCGATAACGATGCCGAAAGGGGGAGCGCCGCGCTCCTACGCCGTCATCGAAAACGGAGTATTCACCATCAAAGACACGGACGGCGAAACCGTCCTTACGACAAAACTATGAACAGATTCGACACTAAAGTTCAATACCTGAAATACCGCGTACTGAAAGAGGTGGCGCGCTACGCCTGGCAGGACAAGCTTTACGATAAGCTTCTCGACATTCCGTCGATAATAGTGCCCGGCAAGACGCCCACAATGCGCTGCTGCGTTTATAAAGAAAGGGCGATCCTGAACGAGCGCGTCAAGCTTGCAATGGGCGGAGACCCCTCTAATCCGAACGTTATCGAAGTCATCGATATCGCATGTGACGACTGTCCTTCGGGTGGCTACGAGGTGACGACGGCTTGCCGCGGCTGCCTTGCGCACCGTTGCGAAGCGGCTTGTAAAAAGGGAGCGATCACCTTCGACCACAATCAAAAGGCGCATATCGACAAGTCCAAGTGCGTCGAGTGCGGCATGTGCAGCAAAGTATGCCCGTACTCCGCCATAATTAATCTCAAACGCCCTTGCGAAAATTCATGCAAGGTCAAAGCCATCTCGATGTCGGAAACGCTCGCCGCGCAAATCGATAACTCGAAATGCATCTCCTGCGGCGCCTGCGTGTATCAATGCCCCTTCGGTGCCATCTCCGATAAATCCTATATTCTGGACGTCATCGACATCATCAAAAAGTCCGAAAACAATACCAAGTATAAAGTCTATGCCGTAGTGGCGCCCTCTATCGCCAGCCAGTTTACTTACGTAACCTTAGGAAAGGTGGTCAGCGCGATAAAGGAACTCGGCTTCTTCCACGTCGTCGAAGCAGCTCTCGGAGCCGACATGGTCGCGGATGCGGAGTCGAAGGAGCTCGTAGAAAAAGGTTTCCTCACCAGTTCCTGCTGCCCGGCGTTCGTTATGTACATCCATCAGCAATTCCCCGACTTGGTCAAGAATATTTCGCACAATCTTTCGCCGATGGCAACTATCGCCAAATACATGAAACAGGCAGATCCGACATCCAAAGTCATATTTATAGGACCCTGTACCGCAAAAAAGATGGAATTCAAGAAAAAGGAAGTGCGCCCCTGGGTCGATTCCGTCATAACATTTGAGGAGCTCCAGGCGCTTATCGATTCCAAGGAGATCGATATGCCGTCGCTTTCCGAAGGGCACCTTGACAACGCCTCTTATTTCGGCAGAATCTTTGCACGCTCAGGCGGTGTTTCCGACGCGGTGAGACAGGCGCTCAAAGAAAACGGCATAGAAGGCTTTGAGTTCAAACCGATAGTCTGCGACGGTATCGAACAATGCAAAGCGGCATTGTTGAGAGCGTCGAAGAACATGCTTCCCAACAACTTCATCGAAGGTATGGCGTGCGTGGACGGATGTATCGGCGGAGCAGGGTGTCTGACGCACGGAATAAAGAACAAAGCCGCGGCGGACGAATACGGCAAAGAAGCCCTGGAAAAAAATATTCATGATGCGCTCTCCCAATTAATATTATAATTTTCCTTTGCCCGATTTTAGAGTAAGGGAACATATATTGCTCGCGAAAACAAAACCTTATGAAAGGAAGTCCGTACCCCGTACGGGCTTTTTTCATAAGGTAGGACAGATGGGCAAAGGAAAATTATAATATAGCCGCGGCTTGGGGCGCTCTTGCGGGTGCTTTTCCGCGAAGTGTATAAGATTTAAAGGTCTACACCCTTCGGGCGTCTTCGGTCATGTACCCCCATGTACACTCCCTTCGACGCTTCGCAAAAAATCACCCGCAACACCGGCGTCCAAACTATTACTTATTCAAACGGCTTGTATCCTTCGCCTTCGCCCCAATCCGCTCCGTATCCCGTTCAATACACGCTCGTCTACATCTCGACGACTTCATCTTACAGTGAGGGAATGGTCGTTTGTAGCCCTTCCCGCAAAGTTAAAGTATGGGAACTTTTATTGCTCGCTTGAACAAAACCTTATGGAAAAGCTTGTACGCACGTACGAGCTTTTTTCATAAGGAGCTATAGACGCGGGAAGAAAATTTTATCCGCGGCTTGGGGCATATTTCACGGCGCTTTCGGGCGAAAGAAACAAGTTTCCCACAGGGGCTCCCTTGATTGTATGTCTATACTAATCGGCGGGAGTTTCGCCCGAAACCGCAGGTAATGATGCCTCCCGAGGCATCATTGCCTGCTTCGCCGCAAACTAACGCAATCCCGACTTCTGTCCGTTCAAACAGCTTTTGTTTCTTTGCTTGCCCCAATCCGCTGCGTGTCCCATACTTTACACGGTAGTCTACATCTCGACGACTTCATCTTACAGTGAGGGGATGGTCGACAGAAGCCCTTCCCGCAGGAGTGAAGTAAGGGAACATTAATTGCTCGCGAAAACAAAACCTTATGAAAGGAAGTCCGTACCCCGTACGGGCTTTTTTCATAAGGTAGGATAGATGGGCAAAGGAAAATTATAATATAGCCGCGGCTTGGGGCATATTTTACGTCGCTTTCGGGCAGGACAGGAGCGAAGCGACTGTCCGTTTTGGAGCAAACTCTTATAATACCGAAGAGAAGGAAGAGATATCGTCTTAGAAAGATAGATTTTGCGGCGGAGTGACGAAATGAGAGAGCGGCATACGACGTATGCCGCGAACGATATTTCTATACTCCTCCACAAAAGATAATTTCTAAGGGGATGGAAATTTCTTCGAAGCGGTATTATTGAAATAATGCCGGGTACTATGAGTATATTAAATTTGCTACGATAAACGGTAAAGCAGGCTTCACCGTTATGCGCATTTAAACGCAAAGCTGTTGCGTGATTGCGAGTCAAGCCACGAGCTTCGCGCTCCGCCTAAGATGTACATGACAGAGACATTTCACGCAAAAGCACCCGCAAGAGCGCCTTAATACGCGGGTATAATTTTCTTCCCGTCTCTATCCCTTCCTTATGAGAAAAGCCTGTACGAGAGTACAAGCTTTTTTATAAGTGTCTGTTTTCGCGAGCTGAAAAGTTTTCTTACTTTAAATCGCGGGAAGAAAATTATAAAAAAAGATAATTTCTGGGGCGATAGAAATTTCTTCGAAGCGGTATTATTTTGATTAAAGTGGGGTACTATGAGTAAATACAGAGACAGCATAGGGCATTATTTAAACAGGCTTTAGTTGAAGAAGCTCTTACAAGAAGAAATGTTATTTATTGAATCGGTATGCTATAATTTCAGCACGAAAATAAATATAAATCCTTAAATTAAATCAATTAATTTAACAAAAACTATTGCAATTTATCCCATTTTATGATATAATTATAGGGGACGGATACGGATACTCGATAAGCTCTCGCTCCGTCGGCTCGAAGGGTGTTTGCCCTTGGGGCAAACACTTGGGCTACGCACTTTTGCTGCCGCAAAAGTGCGCGCCCGCGCTCGCTCGAATCGTGGCGGAGTCGTTAATATCGTAGCAGTTCTACATCACAGGTGGTCTCTTCGCTCCGATTAGACTAGACCCACCCAACCGCCCACAAGGTTGCCGCTACGTGGGATAGGGATATTGATATCAGAATAATCATACCGTTATTCCGCTTTCGCGTGCTCATGGCGATAACATCACACAAGGTTGCCGCTGCGCGGATAAGAGGGAAGAAAGTAAGTATACCTTTGCTTTTAACTTATTACGATATCGATTCACAAGGTTGTCACTACGTGGATTAGAAATATATGATTTTATGCTGTTATCCTGTATGCCCATTGCAGCATATTGACACAAGGTTGCCGCTACGCGGGATAAGGAAGATAATCATATCCAAACCTTGTGCTCATGGAGACTGCTTCGCACAAATCGGTCAATTTGTGGATCTGAAAGCAACGGGATAAGCAGGTCTTTTAGTTGTATTTAATACATCATAACATTAAACATATTGCATAGATTCTATCAACTAAAATCAGCAAGAAAACAATTATAAATCTCCAAATTTAATAAAGTAATTTAACAAAAAGTATTGCATTTTGAGGCTTAATGTGATATAATATAAGGGGATGGGGTTGCGATTACCGCCGAGGGGCGGAGGGTTTGGTGTGCGCACTTTGCGGGGGCAAAGCTGCGCGCCGGGTGTCTGCTCGAATCGTGGCAGAGTCGTGAGTAGCGTGGCGGTTTTACGGCGTTGTTCGTTTAGTAAGGCGGAGTCGTGGGTATTATGGCGGTATTATATTTTTGTTCAAATCATAGCTAAGTCGTTAATATCGTAGCGGTTTTACGGCGTTGTTTGTGTAATAAGGCGAGCGGTGGGTATCGTGGCGGTATTATATTATTAATCAAATTATAGCTAAGTTTTTAATATCGTGGCAAGCTTACGGCGTTATTGTTGTAATAAGTCATAGTCGTAGGTATCGTAGCGGTTTTATGGCTTTTTCGGTGAGATACGGCTGGGTCGTAATAAGTATGGCGGTTTTATGTTTTCGTTTTAATTACAGCAAAGTCGTGATTATCATTGCAGTTCTACATCACAAGGTGGTCGCTTCGCTCCGAGAGAAGAAAGAGATAGAGAGCGGTATTATTGTTAATAAAGGCGGGAACTATAAGCAAAGATAAGGGCGCTGTACGAAATCCGGCACAGTGGGTGAAGGTTAACAAACTATTTATAACAATAGCAAATTAATTCTTTTTAATTACCTTCTCAAGTGCGATGAATGGTGTATTTGTAACCGTCGTCGAGGTCGAAGAAGCCGTCAAGGCGGGGATCGGATTGGGCGAGGCTGCAATAGGCGACGGGGGCGAGTCCCGCCATGATGATGTGATCCGGGAGTTTTATTCCAACGGAATAGTACGCTTCGCTTATGCTTTTGGTGACGGAGACATCGGCTGCGGAGGCGAAGTCGGTGTTGTTGGGGTGGTTGTGGGAGAGGATGACGTATTTTGCTCCTATAAGCACTGTGGAAGCGACTAAGCGCGAAGGACTGACGGAGACTCGGGAGGAGCCGACGCTTTAGCCTTCAATATGAGCGGCGCAGATGTAAGTCGCGTCGAACCTTCGCTTAAACACGGCGACTGCGTCGCTAACTCTACCATAAGCATCGACGGCTTCCTGAAGGACGCGACGCCCCGGATCGAAATAACCGACATGAACTCCATCGTGGTATTACTGCCCGATACGGTAAATTGAGGTTTCGGTGAGCTTTCGCAAGTAAAAGCGACGATAAAAGCTATACCGGGAGCAAAGCAAGGTTGCGCGTCTACCAGTCCTTGAGCCCTAAAAGATAGTCCGAGGATACTTCCAGGACTTCAGCCATTTTGTAAATATACGAGGCTTTAGGTTCGTTTACGCCGCGTTCCCAGTAATCCACCGCTTTTTGACTTACGCCGACGGCGGCGCCCAGTTCAGCCTGACTCATGCCTTTTTCTTGCCGAAGTTCCTTTATTCTCGAAGCGATAACGAACATGCTTCAATTTTAGAAGAAAACTTCTGCGTAATATTGACAAAGAAGAAAACTTCTTATATAATTTCTATAGGAGGATCAACAATGAAAAAATTATCTGGATTTTTGATGATCGCGGTCGTTATTGCGATGAGTTTCGCGCTTTCCGCTTGCAACAGCGTTACGAAAATCGACGATTTCAAGGAGAAGCTCGAAACAGCCGAAAGCCTCGAGTTCTCCGTTTCGATAGAAGCATTGGGTGTTATGGTGTATTCGCATACGATGAAGTTCGACGGAAACAAAGCCTATTACGCCGGTTCCGAGACCGAGCCGTACTATACCGAGCTCAAAGATGACGGATACCTTTATACATATACGAAGACCGCCGACGGTTGGGAAAGCGATTACGGAAAATACGTTCCGGAAACGTCCGAAGATGCCGATCCTTTGGCGGGATATGCCTTCGAAGAGCTTTTCAACGGGAAGAACTACGAATATTCGCGCGAATATAAGGTGTATATGGCGAGAAGCGACGCCGATATTTCTTTCGCCGGAACAGAACTCAGCAAGATAGAGCTTACCCTCAAAGACGGTAATTGCAATATCAGCGCTTCAGCTACCATAGAAGGAGTGCCCGCCAAAATCGAGATGGTATTCAAGAATATCGGTTCCACCGTGGTCACTATCCCTGAAACTACGATAGGATAACCTGAAATCGACAAATCCGATTTTATAGCCCGCCGTAAAAGGCGGGCTTTTTATGCTCGGAGTGAATTTTGATGAATTGTCAAACCAAGTGCAACACTTTGCGAGATTTTCTTGGAACAAATCTTGCGGTGTTCGGAAATGCAAAACTTTCTTTCGCCCGAAAGCGCCGTGAAATATGCCCCAAGACGCGGGTATATAATTTTCTTCCCGAAACAAATCCTTCCACATAAAAGAAGTCCGTACGGGATACGAACTTCTTTACAAGGATTTCGTTTTTGCGGGTAATAAATGAATTCTTACTTTAACTTTTCGGGGGAAAATGAATATAAAACCCTCGATATAGAACATAACCGTAACAATGTAGAAGGGCGTGTATCGAACGGGATACGGAGCGGATTGGGGCGATATTGGGGGTGATTTTTCGCGAAGCGCCGAAGGAAGTGTACATGGGGGTACATGACTAGAGGCGCCCGAAGGGCGTAGACCTTAAAATCTTATACACTTCGCGGAAAGGCACCCCCGAGAGCGTCTCAATACGCGGGTAAGCATTAAATTTTCTTCCCGAAACAAATCCTTCCATATAAAAGAAGTCCGTACGGGATACGAACTTCTTTACAAGGATTTCGTTTTCGCGAGTAATAAATGAATTCTTACTTTAACTTTTCGGGAAGAAAATTTAATGCGTATATAAGATCGCGGTACGTAGCTTCAAAGTCGCCGGTGTACCACGGATCGAGTACATCCCGCGGAGCGGGTGTATAGTCCATCACGAGCGAAATCTTCCCTTCCGGGTCTCCGCCGAAAAAGCGCAGCAAATTTTGTTTATTTCTGCCGTCCATGCCGATGATATAGTCGAAATTACGGTAGTCCTCGCGAGTGATCTTGCGGGCACGCTTGGCGGAGCAATCTATTCCCAAGCGGTTTAAGATGCGCTTTGTGCCGGGATGGACGGGAGAGCCGATTTCCTCCGACGAGGTCGCCGCCGACTCGATACGGAAGCTATCACGAAGCCCCAGCTCCTCAACGCGTCTTTTCATCAGAAATTCCGCCATGGTGGAACGGCAAATATTGCCGTGGCAAACAAAAAGAACGCTGATTTCAGCGTCGTGAGAAGGGTTCATATCGTCAAACCTCCGTCGACGGTGAGCACTTGCCCCGTTATAAAAGACGCTTCCTCCGACAGAAGGAAAGCGACGGCGCTTGCGACGTCGTCGGGAGTGCCGGCTCGAAGGAGCGGGGTTTCCGAGATTATTGCAGAAACGGCGTCCTCGCCGAGAGCGGAGTTCATCGGCGTTGAAATGAAGCCGGGAGCTACCGCATTACAGGTGATGCCGGAAGGCGCAAGCTCCTTGGCAAGTGATTTGATAAAGGCTTCCACCCCTCCTTTCGACGCGGCATAATGGCTTTCACACGAGGAGCCGTGTGCTCCCCACATGCTGGAAACGGCGACGATGCGCCCGAATTTTTTTAAGATCATACCGCTTACGAAAGCTTTCGCAACCAAAAACGCCCCCGTCAGGTTGACGCCCAGGATATTGTTCCATTTTTCGAGTCCGATGTCCTGGAGCTGGTCAAAAGAAGAGACGCCGGCATTCAGGACGAGAAAGTCAACGCTGCCCGGAAAGTCGGACAACTTTTTAACGTCCGCTTCGGAAGAGACATTGCACTTTAATGGGGTTGAATTGGTAGCTAAAGCAACAGATTTAGCCTTATCTTCTGAATGAAAATAAGTGAAATAAACTTCTACTCCGTTTTCGGAGAGGCGTTTTACGATTGAGGAACCGATGCCGCCGGAGCCACCCGTTACCAATGCTCTGAGTTTGCGGTCGGTTCGGAAATTGAATTTATAATGCATATATTGTCTGTTTTAAAATACCGATTACTCGGCGGGAGAGAGCATGCTGCCCTGATAGCCGTTCCGCTCGAGGTAGGCGTCCATTACGGCGATGGCTATTGCCGAAGTGCAGATGATGGCGGCTCTCGGAGCGAGGCAGGGGACATGATGCCCTTTCAGCTCGAGGTTGACGATGTCGTTGGTTTTGAAATTCAACGTCTTTATCGGCTGCGCGATCGACGGGGTGGGTTTAAAAGCTGTCGTAACTTTTATCGGCATACCGTTTGAAATGCCTCCGTTCAAGCCGCCGTTGAAGTTGTGATTGGTTTTGACGGTGCCGTCTTCGTATTCGAAGCCGTCCGCAACTTCCGACCCGCGCGAGTGGGCAAACTTTGCGCCGTGTCCGAAACTTACCGCTTTCACGGCGGGGATAGCGAACAATATCGACGCCATCGAGCACTCCAGATTATCGAAAACAGGGGAGCCGTAGCCCGCGGGAAGCCCCGTTACGACGCTTTCTATCGCGCCGCCGATGCTGTCTCCCGTGGCGTAGAGGCTTGTCAGAAGGGACACCATCTGTTTTCTTTGCGCGGGATCAATGACGGGAAGAGGAGCGGAATTCAATCTGTCCAGAAGTTCGGTATCGGGTTCCTCCGGGAACTTTTTATCGTAGATTTCACCGATGCACTTGATGTGCGACGCTATATAAATGCCCCTTTTTTCAAGGTAGTCGGCGATCATCATACCGAAAAACACCATCGGGATCGTCAGTCTGCCCGAAAAATGACCTGCGCCGTTCATGTCGGCAAAACCGGCATAGCGCACCGACGCGACATAGTCTGCGTGCGAAGGCCTCGGTACGGAGGCGTCGTGGTCGGAGACATTTACGTCCTTATTTTTAAACACGACGGTAACAGGCGCGCCGTTTGTGACGCCGTTGGTCACCCCGCTGAGGATCTGAGGGCGTTCCTCTTCTTTTCTTGCCGTGGTGAAATTGACGCTGCCCTGTCTCAATTTCAGACCGCGTTTTATTCTGTCTAGGTCGACGGTGACGCCTGCGGGAAAGCCGTGCAACGTTCCGCCGACTACGGCGCCGCGTCCTTCGCCGAAGAGCGAAAGTTTCAAATTATTGCCCCATACGGAACCCATATCTGCCTCCGGAATGACAATTTTACGAATTAAAACAATTATAGCACATTCGTCAAATCGGCGCAATTATAATTTTTCCGCCCGGTAAAAAGCGATACCGTTTTTCATACCGCTATTTAATAGCCGCATCACTTGAGCCGGGACTACGGAATAAAAAGCCACCCGCTCGGCAGGTGGTTTTTTATCGTTGACATCATAAAACGGAATGCGTTTAAATCAGCTTTCGGTATCCGAAATGTTTGTTTCGGTATCCGAATTACAAGGATTTTCGTCAGAGCCCTCGATTGCGACATTTGCGGTTTTCTCTTCGGCAGCTCCCTCAGAAGCGGCGTAGCGGGAATCCCGGAAGCCGTTTTCGGAAGCTTCCTCCGGGGTGGCGGACGAAGACTCCCCGCTTATCGCTATGATATCTGCGGGTACACGTCTGTCGACGAGATGGGGGAGAAGTTCCTCGTTCAATTTAGGGAATCTAAAGTAACCGATGACGCTCAGGAGCACGCCGACGACGGTGCCGAGGGTGGCTATCAGAAGGTCGTACATGGTGTCGTAGATTCCTATATCGAGGTAGCCATTGGTGATGACGTATTTATCTGCTCCGCCGTTATAGAAGACCCAGGTTTCGGTAATGTTTTCCAAGGTCACGGGGTCTGTTTGGTTGCCTGCGAGGAGATAACTTTCTATTTTGTCGACGTAGGTGTCCTGGAGCATGTCGAAGTGCATCGTTTCGACGGCGAGGAATTCGACGAACTCCCACAAGACTCCTATCATAAAGCAGAACGCCACGCTGAAAAGCACCCTGGAAAAGAAGGGTTTCGCGCCTTGTTCGGTGCCGAAGAGTTTTTCGGCGAGCATGTATCCGAGACAATACAAAAGGACGCCGGTAATAGCGTGCACGATGACGTCGGAGGCGGGGATGATGCTGTAAATATTGTAGCACGGACCGATAATGCCGCCTACGACGGCTACGATGATGACGAACACCAGGATGTTGCCGCATTTAAAGCCGATGAGGTATTCGACGGGGAAGAGCGCAAGCACGAAAAGGGGCATTCCTATACAAAGGAAAAAGTCCCTGAGCCGCTCCGGAAGCATCGTCGCGAAGTATATCGCGGAGCCCAGCGAAAACAGCAGGAACAGTATTATCATCACCGTGAACGGCAGGTTTTTGATGCGATCTTTAAAGTAGACTTTAAACGGTATCTTTTTCATCCTTTCCTCCGTGAGGGCAGTAACAAGCGGCAGGTTGATTTTTGCAGAAAGGGAAGGGTTTTCCTTCCTGCTATATATTTATTCGTTTGAGGGAGCGTCGTCTCCCTTTTCCGGGAGCTTTTTTTCACCTTCTTCCGTCGTAATTTCAAAGGTGTCGCAAATAGCGGAAGGGGGAGTTTCTTTGGCGTATTCTTCTCCTTCGCGATCGCATCCGGCGGTTACCGAAGCCGTGACGGGAGCGTGGCGGTTATCGACGAGCTTCGGAATGAACATCTCGTTGAAGCGCGGGAATTTGTAGTAACTTAAGGTGCTGACGACGGCTATGACGACGGTGCCCGCCGTAGCTATCAGAAGGTCGTACATCGTGTCGTACAGCCCCAGATCCATATATCCGCCTACTATCGTCACGGGATCTCCCCCGCCGTGATATATGACGGTTTGATAGATGTCATTTAGTTCGACGGCTTCGTTATGGGACTGACTCAGGAGGTAGGATTTAAAGTGGGTTACGATGCTGTCTTCCTGCATGTCGAAACCCATCGTTTCGGTGACAGTAAATTCGAAAAATTCCCACGCTACGCCGATAGTAGTCGCAAAGAAGATGCCGAACGCTAGTTTTCCGAAGAAGTTTTTGCCGGTTCCGGTATTTCCGAAGAAGACTTCGCCGAGCATAAATCCCGCCGCAAAGAACAGAACTCCGGACACGGCGTGGAGCAATCCGTCAAACCACGGCAGGATCATGTAAATGTTATAGGAAGAGCCTAAAAGTCCGCCGCAGGCGCTGAAAATTATCATCACCGTCAGGATATACCCAACCTTGAAACCGATGAGGTACTCGAAGACGAAGACGGCGGGGATGAAGACCATGTAGACGATCGCCAAAAGCCCGTCGCGCGCGCCGAGCGTGACGAATGAGTAGATCATACACCCCACGCAAAACGCCATATAGAGGGCGCACATTACCGCAAAAGGAATATCTTTTATACGATTTTTGAAATATTCGGAAAATTTGACTTTGCGAAGTTCTTCTGTCGGCATTCTCGGCTCCTCAATAATGTTATTTAATATAAAAATTATTATATATTAAAATCGGGGAACTGTCAACAGACGTATCCGCAAAAAAGCCGATAAAAAACGGAAAACATACAAAAAACGTGTTTTTGTATGGAAAACTCCGGCAGAAACTCGAATGGCAGCGCGCCGATGTCAAATAACGATGTGCCCGAGGACGCCGAACTTTAAGGCTGCGATGAGGGCGAGGTGCAGCGGGTAATAGAGGTAGAAAAACCATTTGTGGAAGGGAGAGCGGGAGCCTTTCTCTCCCGTATAAAAATATAAAAGAACGGGTGCAAGAAGCAGCCCCAATGAGGTCAACACCGCCGTGAACGACTTCGTAAACAGCGAAACTATAATGTAAAGGAGGGAAATCCCCATCGAATACGCCGTACGTTTATAAGGCTCTTTCCCCGCCGCAAAGAAAACGAGGGCATAAAGCGGCGCCGTCACTCCCCAATCGCAGAAGCAGCTTGCGGCAATCGGAATGAGGGCGGCACAAAGCCCCAAAACCTTATTTTTTATTTTGTCGTAGAGGTTGACGGCGAGGAGTGCAAACACTAACGTGAATAAAAAGTTGAAGTCCTCATAATAAAAATAGCTGCGGTGTACCGTCAGCGAATAGGGGACGACGGAAATTACGGCGAACAGAAGAAGCCTCAGGTAGTACTTCGGGAGACTTTTTGTGTAGCGGTAACCTTCCGCCAGCATGCAGCACATTATCGGCATGGTGAGTTTTCCGATTATTCTCATCGGAATGTACGCCGCAGGTACTCCCCCGAGGAGAGCCAAAGCGACATGGTCGACGGTCATTGCCAGGGCGGCGATGTACTTTAAGGCGTTGCCGTCCAAACCTCTTTTTTTGTCGACGCAATCTACCATTCCTTGTTGCGGTCGTGCTTTATGTCGTCGTAGAACTCGAAATACTTACGCTTTTCCTGTTCGCGCTTGATTTTAAGCGCCCGCTTTTTGGCTTCCTCGGCGCGTTTTTTGGCTTCTTCGCTCTTTGCGGCGGAGTTTTCCGTTATTTTATTCGTGGTATCGCTCATATTGAAATGATACCATAAAACCGCACGTTCGTCCATGAAAGAAGAAAATATTTTTGTTCCCTCCGGGAAAGCAAAATTAAACTTGTCTGAAAAGCCTTTTGGTTGTATAATGAAGTTGTGAAAAAAGGCTTTTTGGCGGGCGTTGCGCTCGCGTTGATCTTAATAGCGACCGCCGCGGCGCTCTTCGGCTGCGTCGATGACAACACCGGAGATGTGCCTTCGGAGCCCGTTACTCCCGTCACCAAACCCGCGTTCCCCTTCGAAATAGTAGAAGAAAACGGTAGAAGGTACGTCTATCTCGGACAAGTCTATTCGGAATTTGTAGGTCAGGACGTCAACAGGGTGCTCGAGAACCTGTATGCGGCGGGTCTGATAGAAGGCAGCGACGGCATTTACGACTACGCCGGCGAGAAGTATTTACGGGTCGAAATCGGCAAAGAGTGCGCAGGACGTACCGTCGACGGCGTGACGTTCAAGGAAGGCGACGTCGCGTTTTTTAAAAAGGCCCCGATGCGTTTCAGAGTGGCTTCGGAAACCGAAACCGAAGTCGTATTGCTTTCCGACACGATTTACGAATATCGTTATTTTAAAATTCCGGGAAGCCAAAATCCGTCCAACGGTAACCCAAACAATCAAAAACCGATATCGGATTACAGCGCCTCGGACCTCAGGGAATACCTTGAAGGGGAGTATTTAAGCGCGCTTTTCGACGAGGAGGAACGGAGTCATATAACCGCCGTTTCCGTTCCTACTGAAGCCGAGGCAAAAAGCTGCTTGACGGTATACGGCGAAAATCCGCTGCAATTTGCCACCTGTCCCGCAAGCGATCTCGTCGCCCTCACCGAAGGAAGCGCCGATGCACACACCGAGCTGGGCACGGTCGCTTCCTGGTGGCTTCTCGGGGAAAGCCGCGAAGGGGAAACGGGGGTCGTCGACAAGGACGGGTATGCCGATTCGGTGACGGTCTATTCCCGTCAGGGTGTGAGGACTCTTCTCACCGTCGCAAAAGTGGGAGGGGGAGCGGAACAGAATGCTTAACGTCATTTTTTCGAACACCTCTTCCGGCGCCGAGCAGGCGATTTTTTCGATTCTGGGGCAAGTTCCGGGGCGGAAAATCCTTCTCGTCCCCGACTCTTACACGCTGGGGATGGAAAAAGCCGTCATGGAGCACATCGGACCGAACGCCACATTCGACATCGAAGTGACCGGTTTTTCGAGGCTGGCTTCGAAAGAGACGGGCACCGGCATTTTAAGCAAAGAAGGCGGCGTTCTGATAATGAAACGGGCGATAGACGGCTCACGGAAGGAGTTAAGGCACTATTCCGGGGTCGCGGGCGTGCAGGGCTTTGCCAACGAAATGTTTGCCGTCGTCACGTCGATGAGGCTGAACGGCATAACTCCGGAGCGTCTCCGAGAAGCCGCCGGCGAGATGGACGAGTGCGCAACGCTCAGGAAAAACCGTGACATCGCGATTTTATACGAAAGATATCTGGAAGAACTGAAAAAGGAGGGGTTTGACGGCACTTCGCGTGCGGAGCGCTTCGCAGGGGAGATAGCTTCCAACGCTGCCTTGAAGGGGGTAAACGTTTTTGCCGTCGGTTTTGATTCGCTTTCCGCGATACAGATAAAAATTTTGACTGAATTGGCGCTTGTAGGGAATGTGACGGCGGCGCTTCCGAACGGCTACGGACAGCCGAATGCCGAGCTCTATCCCGCCGAATCGGTGCGAAGACTGCTCACTTATGCGAGGGATCGCGGCGTCGTCATCACCAAACCCGTCCGGCACAGGGAAGCGCTGAAAGAGCCCTTCCGAACCCTTCACGCGAACATTTTTTCGGGCTCCGACAAGAAGGTGAAAAACGACGGGAGCGTGGTACTGTTCGGGGAAGCGAATATCTTTGAGGAGTTCAACGCCGTAGCCCGCGAGATAGTGCGCCTGGTGCGCCGCGAGGGGCTGAGGTTCAAAGACATCACCGTCGTCAATGCCGCGCCGGAGAACGGAAAGGAGCTTGACGAGGTCTTCACCCGTTATGAAATTCCCCACTACATTGACCTTCGCTATCCGTTAAAGGACACCGTTCCGGTTAAATACATCGTGGCGGCGACCGACGTCGCCCGCTTTAATTTCCGCCGCGACAAGCTGATGAGGCTATTGAAGTCGCCGCTCTTCGATTGGAACGAGGAAGAAAAGTTTCGCTTTGAAAACTACGCTCTGAAATTTAATCTCGATTACAATGACTTTACCGAGCCGCTTAAAGAGGAAGGCGCCGCTTTCGAGGAGCTGAGGCAGGCGCTTTACGCCGCCGTGGAGCCCTTCCTTTCCCGCAAAAAAACGATCGGATACGCCGAAACGGTCATTTCCGTCGTCCGTTCGGAAGAGTTCACGCGTCTCACCGAAGCCGCCGTCGACGGCATAGACGACAACTTAAAAGCCGCAAACCTGAGGGCGGGAGAGCGAATAACGGCGCTGATGGAGGAATATATCCGCCTTTCGGGGGAGAACGAAGAAGGGTTGGAGGAGTTCCGTTCGGCGTTCGATGCAGCCGTCGCAGGCGAGGAGTTGGCGTTGATACCGCGCTCCGTCGATTGCGTATTCGTAGGGGAGCTCCGCTCCGGCTATATATATGGTACGCGCGCGTTATTTATAATAGGTGCCACACAGAATGCCCTCCCCGCAAAGCACGACTTCCGCTCGATTATCTCCGCGGCGGACGCCATGAGGCTGGAAGAAGCCGGAGTCAAATTGTACCCCACCCCTTACGACAGCATGAGGGAGGAGCAGTTTGCGATAACCGATCTTTTATCCGGAACGGAGCGGCTCTACGTCGGATACCCGATGAGCTCGGACGAAGGAGCCTTGCGCCCATCGTCGGTGATAACGGAGCTTTCGGAAAGGACTTCTACTCCCGTTATAAAATTGTCCGACAGGTTTTCGCCGGAGCACCTGGACACGGCGGAATCGGTGGAAGACTTTATTTCAAGTCCCCAAAACGCCATTTTCGGATACCTTATGTATAAAGATAAGTTCCGGAAAGGGGTGCGTGCCGCGATAGAAAAGGCGATAGAGGGGGCGGGGCTCGATTATAAATGCGCCGGGGGCGGGGCTCCCGAGAGGGTGCCGATGGAGCTTCCCGTCGAGGACGGCGCCCGTATTTCCTCGGTATCTAGGATAGAGTGCTTTTATAACTGTCCGTACCGTTATTTTCTCCGTTACGGTCTGGAGTTGAAGGAGAGGGAGGAGGGAAAACTCCGCCCTCCGGATATAGGCATTCTGTCGCATAAGGCGGCGGAGATCTATTTCGGGCGCTTTTTGAGGAAGGTGCATACCACTCCCGCCGAAGTATTGGAGGCGGCGCGCGAAGAGGCGGCGGAGGAGGTCGTTTCGAGCTACCGCGGCAGGGGCGATCTTTCAAAGGCGTCCATGAGGAGTCTGAAGCGTTCGCTTGTCTACTCCCTCGAAAAACTGACCGAAAACATTTTATGCGGCGACTTCGAGCCGACGGCGGTGGAATATGCCTTCGGTTTCGGCTACGCGCCCGCGATGAAGATAGACTCCGCCCGGGTGGCGCTTCGCGGTAAGATAGACAGAATCGATTCGGACGCCGAAAGGACGGCGGTCATCGATTACAAGACGGGTTCCGACAAGCTCGAAATGCGCGACATTTATTACGGCAGGAAGTTGCAGTCGGCGATATACTTAAAACATGCCGCGGAGAGGACGGGCAGGAAAGCGGCGGGCGCTTTTTACGCGCCGTTGAAGGCAAAGTACTCAAAAAGCGGACAGAAGTATCGCTATGACGGTTTTGTGCGGGGCGATCTCGAAACGCTTTTCGCTCTCGACTCCTCTCTTGAAGAGGGGTTGTCCGGGACGACCCGTTCCGACGTCGTCCCTGCTTCCGTTACCGTAAAAGAGGGCGAAATCAGGGCGATTGCTCAAAGCAACGTCCTTTCCGATAAAGAGTTGCAGGAGACGCTTGACTATGCCGCCGGGATGGCGGCGGAAGCCGTCAGGGAGATCGAAGACGGCGTCAACGGCAGAGAGCCGCTGAAAGGTGAGTGCGAGCGCTGCAGCTACAAGGAAGTGTGCGCAGGAAGGCTGGACAGGGAAAGAGCCTTATTTACCAAGCCCGCACCCTATTCGCCGCGCAGGAAGGAGGGGGAGTGATGGAACTCGATTGGAAACGGAGCGGGCAGGACAAAGCGCTTGAATTTACCGACGGCAACATGCTTGTTTCGGCGTCTGCCGGTTCCGGCAAGACAACGGTCATGGTCGAAAAGATAAGGCGGTACCTCACCCGCGGCGGGTCGCTGAAGCGGCTGGTGGTCGTCACCTTTACCCGCGCTTCGGCGGAGGATATGAAGGAGAAGATAGAGCTTGAACTGAAAGAGCTCATCCGCCGCACCGGGGATGAAAGGTACAAAGCCGAATTGAGGGCGCTGCCGATTGCATATATCGGCACCGTCGACTCCCTTTGCTCTGCCGTTTATAAAAAATATTTCGAGGAAGCGGGCGGACCGCCTTCCTTCAAAATGCTGGAGGAGGACGAAAAAGAGGAACTGCTGAGGGAGGCGTCCGACGCCGTCCTCCAAGAAAAGCTTGCCTCGGGCGACGCCGCTTTCGAGCGTTTTATCCACTATTATGCGGGGCTCGACCCCTCGGCGGGATTTTACTCCACCGTCAGGACGGTTTTCGACTACCTCGATACCCGCCGTGACCCGGGGGAATTTTTCGGGACGGCTTTAAAAAACGCCGCTCTCCCATTTGACGAGCGCCCCGCCGTACGCTACCTTGTCGACGCCTTCCGGGGAAAACTCCAAGCTCTCCTCGGCGAAATCGGCTATTGGTATCACAGGACGGAACTCTGCCCGCCGAAACGCACGGAAGCGCTGAAAAGCTTGTTGAGCGGATTGGAAACGACGTTGGCGCCGCTCGCCGGCTCAGGCGTCAGGGAGCTTTTTGAACGGCTTGAAGGGGTTGATTTACCGAGGAAGCCTTCCGTACATGCAAGTTATAAAGGGGAGGAACGCGCTCATTTCGAAGCCGTGGCAGGCTACATAGACAGAGTTAATTCTGCCGTTAAGGACGCCAAAACGCTGTTTACGGACTACGAAACGTCAAAATCCGATGATGACGCCGTCGAAAAAGACGCGCGTACGGTATTGGAATCGGTAAAGAGTGTAGCCGAGGTTTACTACGAACTGAAGCTGAAAGAGGGTGCTTTCGACTTTTCCGACGTCGAGCGTCTGGCGTTGAAAATTCTTTCCGACCCCGTAAGGGCGAAGGAGTTCAGAGAGGAGATAGACTACATTTTCTTTGACGAGTATCAGGACGTCAATCCCCTTCAGGAAGCCATCATCGCGGCTATATCGAGGGACAACGTCTTTATGGTGGGCGACGTCAAACAGTCCGTTTACCGCTTCCGCCACGCCGAACCGAAACTGTTTTTGAAGCGCTACGGAGAATATGCCGACGGAAAAAAGGGGAAGAACGTGCCGCTCAACATGAATTTCAGATCGGCGCAGCCCATTCTCGATTTTTCGGACAGACTCTTTTCAAAGATAATGACGCCCGCGTTCGGCGGGGTCGACTACGACTCCGAGGCGCGTTTCAACGAAGCGGGGCTGGACATTCCGCCGCTGTCGTTTCGTTCGGTCGCCGTCAGGCTTTTCGACAAACCCGCCTCCGAAGAGAAAGAATTCCCGCCGTTTTATACCGTCGCCGAGGGCGAAAGCGCTTCGGAAGAGGCGGATCCCGAAGCCGAATTCGTGGCAGACGACATCCTCGGTTCCGTCGGCAGAGAGGAAATCCCATGCAAAGGCGGTTTCAGAAAGCTCTGTTTTTCGGATATAGCCGTGCTTGTCAGGGACAAAAACGTGGCGGCGCGCTTTGCAAAAGAATTCGACAAGAGGGGAGTTCCGTACGACTCCGAGTCCGCAGCGCTTGCCGATACCGGGGACGTCGAGCAGCTGACGGCGTTTTTGAAAATCATCGACAACCCCTTTCAGGACTATCCGCTGGCGGCGGCAATGACTTCGACGGGCGGCGGCTTCACGGAGTCGGAACTGTACGAACTCGCCCGCACCGGCGAAGGGGAATTTTTCTACGAGCGCGCTCTTTCGGCAAAGGCGTCCCCCGTCAAGGAAAAATTCGACAATTTCATGAATGAGATAGCCCGGTACAGGAAGCTTTCACACGCCGCCTCGGTACCCGCGCTTATAAACGCCATCGCTTCCGAACGCGGTTTTATCCGTGCAATGGCGTCTTCCCCGAAGCGCCTTCAATTCTACAACTCCTTTTTGAAGCATATTTCTCTGCGGGAGTATGCAGCCGACCTCGGGCGGTTTTTAAAGCGCGTCGGTGAGGGCTCCGTGTTCCCGGGAGGCTCCGCTACGGGTACCGGCGTCAACATTCTCACCATTCATAAGTCCAAGGGACTGGAGTTTCCTTCCGTATACGTCACCGCCGTCGATAAAAATTTCAAATTCAACGAACGGAGAGCCGCCGTCGTGCCGGACGGTGAACTTGGGCTGGGGCTTAAAGTCTTCGACGACGAACTGCGGACGGCTGCACGCACGCTGAGCGGCATAGCCATAGAACGGAAGACGACGTTTGAAAGCAAACAGGAGGAAGCCCGCCTCGCCTACGTCGCCGTGACCAGAGCGAGATACCGACTCCGCGTGACCGGCTATAACAAAAAAGATTTTAAAACTTACCCCGAGGAGGCGACCTCCGTTCTGGACTGGCTGAAACAGGCTGCGGAAGAGGACGCGGTGCTTAACGGGCTTATCGAAAGCGGAGTATACGAAAGCCGACCGACGACCGGGACAGAGTCCGGCGACGAAAAAGAGGCTTCCTCCGAACCCGTCGTCACTTTCTTCGAATATCCCTATGCCTCAGCGACGAAAGTAGCCAATAAATATACCGTCACCGCTTTAAATGCCGCCGACGAGTCGGAGCGGGATGAACTTGAATGTCAGCATACTCCGAGTTTGGATACCCAAGACGCCGAAAAAGGTATCCTCTACCATAAAATTATGGAAAAAGTCGACCTCACCTCGGATAGTGAAGAGGCGGCTTGTCGGGAGCTTGAACGGCTGAAAGCGGAGGGAATAGACACTTTGGATATGACCGCGAAGGCGCTTTCGGAGATACTCTCTTTACCGGTGTTCGACGGCATAGAAGGCGCCGAGGTGCTGAGAGAAAAACCGTTTATTTACTCGCTGCCCGCCCGGAAGGTGCTGGAAACAGACTGTTCCGACAACATACTGGTGCAGGGGGTAATAGACCTTGCAATTCTGGGGAAGGAAACGGTTTTGGTCGATTACAAGGTGTCCGGCGCCTCCGAAAAGACGCTGAAAGCGAGGTACGCCAAGCAGATGGAACTCTATTCGGAGGCGCTTTACGAGGCGACGGGGCGGTATCCCGACAGGCGTTATATCGTGCTTCTTAACCGCAAAAGGGCGATAGAGATGTGACGGCGATTTCCGGAACGGCTTCCGGAGAATATAAACCGAAAAAATCAAAAAACCGCTGTGAAACGCGCTTTTTCGACATAAAAATTTTTATTTCGCACGCGCGACAGGCGACTGCGCGGGGTGCGCAAGCACTATGCAAATAATATATAATATAAAAAATTAAAAAAGGGGTTGCAAATTCCCGCGAAAGCATATATAATAATTCTATACTCTAGCTTAGGAGAAGGGTCATGGAAATAATCGATAAAATTCAGCAATTCCTGATGGAAACCGCGGATTTTGCGAATGTCGGTCCGCACGCGAGCCCGGCGCTTTTCGTCATAGTCGTATCGGCGGCGTTGATAATCCTTTGCGGATTCATCGCGCTGGCGTTCAGGGCTTCTTCGAAGGGGAACAAGCTCCGCCGTCATCTCGAAGACACTACCGCTTATCTCGAAGCGACCGGTGAAATCGACATCGACAACGTCGAGGGGCTCAACGCGAAGATTCAGGATAAGAATATGCCCAACACCGTCAAGCGCGGCTGGGGCAACTTCCTTGAACAGCAGACGGGATATCCCTCCGACTACATCTCCGAAGAAGAGACCTTCGGCGACAAGAAGACGAACGCCGATTTCAAAGGCGGCAACGGCTTCATCACCGGGATGGGAGTGCTGCTTTCGCTGATAGCGATGGCTGTCGGCGCGGTAGGTTATTGGGACAGAGTGGCTGAAACCAACCTCGAGGAGCTCGGAAACGACTTCATCCTCGGCGTTTGCAAACTCATTCTTCCCGCATTGTTCTGCCTTGTCGTGCCGCTCGGCGTGACGCTGGTGGTGGCTGCCGTCATCAAGGGGCTGAATTCCTCTCTCCGCAAGAAGACCATCGCCGCTTTCCGCAAGTTCACCGAGACTCTGGACGCGAACGTCGTCATCTTCCGTGAACCCGAAAACGAATTCATCGCCGAAAACATCGAAGAGATCAACGCCGCGATAGACGACATCATCGCAGGAAAGCTCGGCGATTCCGAGATTCTGGAAATCGTCACCACGCCGGAGGTTCCCGAGGAGAACGTCGTCGAGGAAGCTCCCGCTCCCGAAGCCGCCCCCGTCGAGGAGGCAGCTGCGGACGAAGCCCCCGTCGAGGAGGAAAAACCCGCCGAGATGACTCCCGAACAGAGGGAGAGACTGTCGGCGCTGTTGCAATTGGTGCGCATCTGCGACGCCGCTTCCCGCGACCCCGACGTCACCGAGGAGCAGCTCGAAGAGATAGCCATCTACCTCGTCGACACCAAGGAAAACCCGAAATACAACTTCCAGCCCATCGAGGAAGAGTATCTGATGCGCTGCTACTTCATCCTGCAGGCAAGATACTTCGAAATGATCGGCAGGGAAGACCTCATCAAACCGATAGACTGATAAAAGCTAGTTAAGGACGAAAAATGGACGACCCTTACAGTTGTAAACCGATAACACCGAGGCAAAGTTAGCCGCATCGCCGCCCGGAAGGGCGGCAGACCCTTATGTACTTCCCGAGGGACGCGGCTTCATGCGTCCCTCGTTTTTGTCCGAAGGAGGTACATCGTGATACAGATCTTCAACACCGTCGACAAACACATCGAGGAGGAATTCGTCGATTTCACCGGCGGTATCACTGTTAGGAACAAGTGGCTTCACCTCGAAAATCCCACCGACCGCGAGATAGAACTCATCGAGCGGCTGACCGGAGTCGACGAGGATATGCTGAAAGCCGCTCTGGACGAAGAGGAGCGCGCCCGTATCGAAACCGACGAGGACGACACGTTGGTGCTTTTCGACATTCCGACCATCGAGGAAGAGGAGAATTACTACTCCTATTCGACGATGCCGCTCGGAGTAATTTTGAACAACAGATGCATCATTACCGTTTGTCTGAAAGAAAACTCGATTATCTCCAACTTCATAAATAATCGCATCAAGAAGCTGGATACCGCATGGCGCACCAACTTTTTGTATCAGCTGCTGTACCACACCCACGTCAAATTTCTGCAATACCTGAGGCAGATCGACCGCTCTTCTCAGCGCATTCAGACCGAACTTCACCGCGCTACCAAAAACAAGGAACTCATCCAGCTGTTGGATCTTGAAAACTCGCTGGTGTACTTTTCGACGTCGCTCAGAGCAAACGCGCTGATCATCGAAAAGATAGGGCGCATGCGTCCTCCGAAAAACGAAGAGGACGAAGCGCTTCTGGAAGACGTCGGCATCGAAAACAGGCAGGCGCTGGACATGTGTAACATCTACCGCGACATACTTTCGGGGATGATGGACGCCTACGCTTCGATAATCTCCAACAATCAGAACGTCATCATGAAGTTGCTGACGGTGGCGACGATAATCATATCGATTCCCACCTTGGTGGCTTCGTTTTGGGGAATGAACACCGGGGTGCCGTTCAAAGACGAACCGTGGGGGTTCTATGTCGTGCTCGGCATAAGTATCGTTGCGGCAGCGGTGGCGGGTTATTTCCTCCTCAGAAACAAAAAGAAGAAGTAAGCCGACAAGAAGGAAGCCGATATCTGCAATCCGCAGCAAAATATATCGGCCCGTAAAGCAGAACGAAGCCCGTACAAAGAAAGCCCGACGCGTCCGTCCCGGGCTTATTTTTTATCCTCAAAACTTTTTTGTCAACGGGTTATGCCCCGCGCTTTCCGCCCGAAGAGCCTCTTTCAATTCGGGGGTATCGGTCGGCAGGAAAGGAAAGACATGAATTCCGGAGCGGACGGCGTGCATAAAAGGTCTTCCCGAGCGGAGAAAAGGCGCTTTCGAAAACAGGCGGAAGGAAGGGGCGCCCCGGAAGGGGTGGGCGAAAAGCGTCGATCGAAAAGCAAAAAGAAAAGCCGCTGCCAAAGCGGTTCGGAAAGGGGAGAAACCATCACAAGATGAGCTAGTAGCACCCTTTTTTCATGACGACCGTTTGGGCTGCGGCGTGTCCGAAAATGACGGCGCGCCGAACGTCGTATCCTGCGCCTATGGCGTAGGCAAAACCTCCTGTGAAAGCGTCTCCCGCCCCGGTGGCGTCGACGATTTCCCGTGAAAGATCGGGAACGGGAATATCGATAATATCACTTATTTCGGTTACCGAATCAATAGGAATGGTCACCGTAACTCCGTTTTTAAAATAGATAGCCCCTTCCTTTCCAAGGGTAACGACGGGGCACGGGACGAAGTCAGAAAGCCTTTTTACCATCTCTTCGGGGTCATGTGACGAGGTCAGTTTTTCGGCTTCCAATAAATTGGGAAGGTAGTAATCGAGGGCGTCAATAGAGGAGTTCGGTTTTTCGAGACTCATTTCTTCCGAGTATCCGAAATCGCCTATTACGACTGCCCCTTCGGAGCGGAGTTTTTTATAGACGTCAAGGTACTTTCCGTCCTCCGCCAAAACGACGTCGGCGCCTCTTAAAAGCCTGTAGACATCGTCGTCGGAGGCGGTAAAGTCATCCGAGCAGGTGACGAAGCTTCTTTCTCCCGGGGTCAGCATCACCGCGGTGACGTTTATTCCCGAACCGGGATACGATTCGGGGAGGAGGTTGAAATATTTTATCCCTTTTCCGTTAAGCGTCGTTTCTGAAAATTTCGAAAAGAACCCTTTGCCGATATAAGTCACAAGCTCCGTTTCGGCGCCGAAGGCGGCGGCTCGGAACAGCATTGA
The DNA here is from genome assembly GCA_944362765.1 of uncultured Clostridia bacterium. GTDB lineage: Bacteria > Bacillota > Clostridia > Christensenellales > DTU072 > Stercoripulliclostridium_A. The sequence continues at coordinate 27,885 of CALVTP010000002.1, forward strand.
CGGCACTCCGCCGCCGAGAAGGGGCTCGAAGGAGGAGGCGTAGAGCTCTTCGCCCGGTGAAGGAAGCCGCTTCAGTCCGTCAAAGACGAGGTCGACGTTGATTTTCCCTATACCTTTTATAAGGGGTCGTTTTGTCGCATTCATATCGGTAAATCCTTTTTCCGGCAAATCCGGCGCTTCGCCCGCGGGTGAGGGGAGAGGCTCATTTCAGTCGGAAAATGTAATATAGTCGGCGTTTAGATTCAAATATTTTTCGGCAAGAGGAAGGCACTTTCCCGCTACCAACGGATTAAGTCGGAGCGCGTTGACCAGGTCGGTTTTGCGGCGGTTTAAGAGTGCCGACGAGGCGGCGTTTTCATAGGCTTTCATGCGCACGATGAGGTTTTTACATTCCTCGGGGGGAGAGGGGAATTCGTGCGGGAAGACGCCTTCGGGGGTGACGGTGACGGAAAGCTCGGCGATGTCTTTTGCGTTCAGTCCCGAGAGTTTTCCCTCGGAGGGGCAGGAGAGTATCATATCTCCCGGGGTTCCGGAGCGCACGATTTCGATATATTTCAGCGCTATACCGGCATAACCCCCTTTTTCGGGGGATTTCGGGTCGAAGCGCCACGGTTTTTGGCGGGTGACGCCCGTTTCGGTCGCCATATAGGAGTTTTCCCGCTCGCCGTAGCCTTCCGAAAAGAGTTTCAGCGCCGTGTCGAACTCTCTTTCGACGTCGATTCCCTTTAAACGGTGCAGCATTCTTTGGTTTATTTCTGCAATTTGTGCCCCGCGAAGTTTTTTGGCTTTGCGCATATTGGCGAGTGCCGCGGCGGGATAGTAATAGTAGTAAAGATATTCGTTCGGGATATAGCCGCGGCGGAGAAGATCGTCCCGGTCGAAGTATCCGAGTTCGGTTTTCGTATAGGCGTCGGGGTGGGAAAGGATGCGCCGCGTGACGTCTTCGCCGTCCAGAGTTACCGATTTAAAAAAGGAGAGGTGGTTCAAGCCGTACACCTCGCCTTTAAGCCTTCCTTCCCGAAGTCCCAGAAGCTTTTCGAAAGAATCGAGCATCCCCGTCGGGGCGTCGCAGATACCGTACGCAAAGTCGATTCCGGCGTCATGGAGCGCCTGGGTGACTATACCCACGGGGTTGGTGAAGTTAAATATCTTTACGCCGGGTTTAGAGAGTTTTTTTGCGTTTTCGGCGATTTTCAGAAGTTCCGGGAAGGTTCTCATCGCAAATGACAGCCCGGCACCGCCCACCGTTTCCTGTGCTATGACGTCTTCCGAAATAGTGGCGGCTTCCTCCTCGGCGCGTTTGATGTCTCCGCCCGGGCGGATGGTTGTGATGACGTAGTCGGCATCGAAAAGCGCTTCCGAATTATCCCCGGTCAGCGAAAACTTCAATTCCGGAGCGTTCAGAGCGGCTGTTTTTTTCGCCATTTTCCCGTAGACTGCGAGTTTTTCGCCGTCGGTATCGGAGAATACGACCTCTTTGATCCCAAGCTTTTCGGAGGCTTGCGACAAACTTTTTGCAAGGAACATGCTTCTTACGCCGCCCCCGCCGATAACTGCAATTTTCATAGGAAAAGTATAGCAGATTTTTACGAACGGCGCAAGTGGCATTTCTCTTTGTCGGCAGACTGATCGGGAGGGTTTTTTCGGATATTTATTGGGACGGTTACTGTTGACAACGCGCGCGCAATTTATTATTATATAATAGATAAGGTTCCGTAATTTCGGAACGGAAGGAGGACGAAATGGACGAAAATCGTGCGGCTCCCGCCGCGGAAGAACTTACCGGCGCTCCCGCCGCTGAGGAACAAGCCTCTTCGGAGACGGTCAAAGTCGGTCCCGGGCACCCCGACTACATTCCCACCAAGGAAAAGTGGATGTACGGTATAGGCGCTCTCATGGACGGTGGCGGCGTAGCTTTGATGAGCTGCGTCATGCTGAACTACATGACTTCTCTCGGGATTGCTGCGGCTGTCGCTTCGACGATAATATTGATCGCGAAGTTCTGGGACGCGGTATCCGACCCGTTGATGGGCTTTATCTCCGACAACACCCGCTCCAAGTGGGGCAGAAGAAAGCCTTATATGTTCTTCGGCGGTATTTCGCTGCTGTTCGGGCTGCTTTTGTTGTTCATGCCGATAAAAGATTGGGGTGTCGGAACGGGCGGTCTCACGGCGTACATGATAGTGATGTACCTGTTGTGGAACACTCTTTCTACGATAACGCAGGTACCGTATTGCTCCCTTGCTTCGGATATTTCCCCGAATTTCAGGGAAAGAAACAACGCTAACACCATAAAACTTGTGTTCAGCGCGGCAGCGGCGGGCATTTCTTACGTACTGCCCCTTCTTTTATTGGAAGCTTACACCGAGCCCGAAACCTCCATGCTTCCCGCTATGGACGGCGTCGGCTTCTGGCTGTCGACGTCGATAATTTTCGGCGTACTGTTCGGCGGCGGGCTGGTTCTGACGGCGATATTCGTAAAAGAGCGCATTGCTCCTCCGAAATTCAGGGAAAAATTCCATTGGAAAAAGTTCTGGGCGGACTACGCCGTACCTTATAAAAACAAATCTTTCCGCTGGCACATCGGCATGTACGCTTCGGCGTTCATGTGCATGGACATAATAAGCGCGTTGGCTGTATATTACGCAACGGACGTCTGGCGCGGAGAAAAGCTGGAGCTGTTCGGCAAGTCGCTCGACTTTTCTTCGATGTTCATAGTGGCGCCGCTGATGGTGGCGGCGGTTCTCGCTTTCCCGCTGGTCAGGTGGCTGATGTCGAAAAAGTCCAAACAATTCGCTTTCCGCATAGGGCTTCCCTTCTATATCGTGGGCGGTATAATGATGGCGGTAATGGATCCCGAATGGACTCCGCCCATATTGGTGCCGATAGTCTCCTTTATAATGGGCTTAGGTTTCGGCGGAGCGCAGATGATGCCGTGGATAATCTTCCCGGACACCGTCGACGTCGCTGAGTTTGCGACAGGTATCAGAAAGACCGGCACATACTCCGGCATGATGACTCTGATAAGAAAGATAGCGGGCGCCCTGGGCGTCGGCATGGTGGGCTGGATATTGTCCGCCGCGCAATACAAAAGCTCCGAAACGGCGGCGGAAGTTGTACCTCAGCCGGAAAGCGCGCTGCTTGCGATACGCCTGATGATGGGCATTTCGATAGTGATATTGATAGGATTTGCGCTGTTCTGCTCGTTCATGTTCAAGGTAACCGATAAAAAGCTGCAAAGGATGCGCTACTATATAGAAAAGGTCAAGGCGGAAGGGTTGGAGTCGCTGACGGTAGCCGAAGCCGACGAAAGAAACGCCATGATAGCCGAGCTCTACGGCAAAGTCGACCCGAAGGACACCGCCTGGTATGCGGCGGCTCAATCGGAGGCAGCCGAAGAGGCGTCCGTTCCCGGCGGAGAGGAGAAGTAACCGTGGTCAAACATATAGTATTATTCAAGCTCAAAAACCCCACACTGACGGAGTGCGAAAAGGCAAAGGAAGTGCTCCTCAGCATGCGCGGCAAAGTTCCGGAGATCGTCGATATGGAAGTCGGGATCGATTTTTTACATTCCGAACGTTCTTACGACGTGGCTTTGCAGGTGACGGTAAAGGACAGGGCGGCGCTCGACGCCTACCAGTGTGACCCGTATCACGTCGGCGCGGTAAAGCCGCACATGCACGCCGTGCGTTCGAGTTCCGTTGCGATAGATTACGAATTCTAGGCTCCCAAAAACGCAAAACGGGGAACCTTAAAGCGGTATATTATGGAATATTATACAATAGATATCTGTGGATACGAAACGAAGCTTCCCATCCTGTCGATAGGCGGCGGAATTAAAATCTGCTTTTTCAATCTTCACGGCGCGGCGGCGCTTACCGAGCATTGCGGAAAGGAGATAGCGAAGCTTGTCCGCGGCGCCGACGTGGTATTGACGGCGGAGTCGAAGGGCTTACAGCTTGCCCATGTCGTGGCGCGCGAACTGGGCGAGGAGTTCTATTGCGTTGCGAGGAAGTCGAAAAAGCTTTACATGCAGGACGGCATTTCTGCTTCGGTGAAGTCGATAACCACTTCGGAGGAGCAGACTCTTTATCTGTCCGCGCACGACGCGGCGCTGATAAAAGGAAGAAAGGTGGCGATAGTCGACGACGTCATTTCTACGGGCGGCAGTCTTAGCGGACTTGAAAAGCTGGTGGAAGAGGCGGGCGGCGAAGTTTTCGTCAAAGCGTTTGTGCTCGCGGAGGGGGAAGCCGCAGAACGCCCCGACGTCAGATATCTCCAAAAGATACCTATCATAAAGGAGTAATATGCACAAACCTACAGAAGCCGACCTTGAAAAAATTTATGAAATGATGCCTTTGTCGGGGATACTCGACACGGGCTGGTCGAAGGTGACCATAGCGGGCTGGTTCCGCGCGCACGAGCCGATGGTGGAAGTGAGGGACGACTACGCCCTCATGCGGGTGGAGTACGGCGACAAAGCCTTCAACATTTCGCCGCTTGCCGTCTCGGAGGAGGCGTATGTAAGGGCGATAGAGGAGCTTCAGTCGCTCGGGTTTGACGCCGTCAGAGGTGTAAACCCCGCCCAAGCCGAAATTTTAAAGTCGCTCGGTTACGAAATTACCCCCAACCGCGAGGCGTGGGAGTACCTCTATCTTCCCGAGGACTTAATCGAATTAAAAGGTCAGAAATTCCACTCAAAGCGCAATTTTATCAACAGATTCGAACATTCCTACGAGTTCCGTCCCTACACGGAGGCGGATTACGAAGGACTTTTAAAGCTGCTGTGCAAGTGGTCGTACAGACACATCGACAACGGCGTGCGCTTTTGCGAACAGGAAGGCTGGATCAAATACAAGGATCTCGAAAAAGTCGAAGTCGACGAGGAAATTGTGGTGCTTGACAGGGTAGTCAGGAATCTTTCGTTTTTCAATTGTTTTGCCGACGTCATGGTGATCGACGGTGAAATTCAGGGTTTTGCGGCGGGTGAGCTGCTCCCGACGGGGATAGGAGCCCTTTATTTTGAGAAGGGGAACATCGACTACAAGGGGATCTATCCCGTGCTGGACAACCTCTTCTGCAAGGCGCACTTCGGCGGCGCGAGGTACATCAACAAACAGGAAGATATGGGTATCGAAGGGCTCAGAAAGTCCAAATTAAGCTATAATCCCGCATTGATGGCGGAAAGATATTCGGCGGTCAGAAAATGAGTTTGAAGGTGGTGCCGCTGTCGTCGTCGAGTTCCGGAAACGCGGTGCTGGTGACGGGAAACGGCAGAAGTATTTTAATAGATTGCGGCATTCCGGTCAGGCGGCTGAAGGAGGGGCTGGAGTCTGCGGGCGTCAGGCTGAACGACGTCGAAGGCATACTTCTCACCCATGAGCACGACGACCATATCCGCACCGCGGCGGTGGTCTCCGAAAACTACGGAATTCCCGTTTACGCTTCGCGGGGCACCCTTCGCGAGGTCAAATCCCGCCTCGATTTAAAGGGCGGATTTTATTTCGAAAAGATGCGGACTTTCTCGCTTGCCGGCATGGAGATAACTCCGTTTTCCACCCCTCACGACGCCGTCCAACCGGTCGGGTATTCGATTTCGGCGGGCGGGCTCCGTTACACCCAGGCTACCGACATCGGTTATTTTTCGCCGGAAGTGGAAAGTAAAATGCTTCGCTCCGACATAGTTTTAATAGAATCCAATCACGACGTCGACATGCTGATAAACGGGCGCTACCCCGTCTGTTTAAAGGAGCGGATATTGTCCCGAAGCGGTCATCTTTCGAACGCGGGCTGCGCCGAAGCTGTTTTAAAAATTCTGGATTCGGGTACCCGAAATATCATTTTAGGACACCTAAGCGAACGTAATAACACAACGGAGCTTGCCTACGAAACGACCGCGGAAGCAATAGAAAAGCGTGGCGGATCCGTCGGGAAGGACTGTGTCCTGGTGGTGGCTAACAGACGCACCGCCACACGCGGGGTAGAGCTGTGACTCAGGGGAAGCTGAAGCTCAGGACGGTTGTGTTCCTTTATTTTTCGGGATTGTTTTCGGCTGCTTTGCTGTCGCTTATCGCGGGGATGGCAGCTATACCGGAGGATATTGCCGTCTTTATAAATTACGGCGCGACGCAGCTCGGATTTTTGGTGCCGACGGTTATATTTTGGCGGGTCTCCCGGGCGAAGTTCACCGAAATAATGCCGCTTTCTCAGCCGAAGGTCAAGGCGTTTTTGTTGGCGCCCGTCGTGGCGGTGGCGGCGTTCATGCAAAACCTTCTTCTGCAGCAGGGAGTGGGAGAGCTTTGGAGCATGGCGGGAGTTTCCGCGGGCACCTCGATACCCGACCTCGGCGTTCCGTTAAACTCGGTGCTTGCGATAATTTTTGTGGCGGTGCTGCCTGCCTTTTCGGAAGAGTTTCTTTTCAGAGGAATTTTCTGTAATTCAAACTATAAAAGCGCATATTTCATGCTGATCTACTCTTCCGTCGTGTTTGCGATAGGGCATTTAAGTCCCGTTCAGGCGGTGCACCAATTCATTCTCGGCATGATTTTAATGTACCTGGTTTACGCGACGGGCACACTCTGGTACTCGGTGGCGATCCACTTTATGAACAACATCCTTGCGCTGTATCTTCCATACATTCCCGGCTACGCGGAGCTTCTGAATTTTGCGGGCACGGGGGCGTGGGCGCTGCCGTTGATGACGGTAATAGGGGCGGCGGCGCTCTACCCGGCGCTTTATGCGCTGGTGGGTTTCCACCGCGGAAGATTGACGCCGAAAGCGGGCATTTTACATACCTTATTTAAAAAGGGCGAGGAAGGCTGGTACGTCCTCCGGAAGAAGGCAGGGGCGATACCGGAAAGTTTTGCGGAAGGAGTTGAAGGCGGGGCTCCGCTTTCTTCGGACGTCGCCGATAGGGCGGGCGAAGTGAAGGCGGAAAATACGCCGTCCGCCGAAAAGCCGCCCGCGGAGCAGTACTCCGCCGAAAAGCCCTTCCCCGAAAAGGCGGGCACCGTTCTCCCGCCGGAGGAAACCTTCCGGGAAAAAGCTTTCGCGATAGCTTTGATAGTCGTTTTGGTGGCGGCGTCCGTTTTAAATGTCATTTTAGAAGCGGCGGAGTAACCGATTAAAAGCGGCGTAGTAACCGATTTCCGGCACAAAGGAAACTTTCCGGTAATGGGCGACAAACATCGGTGTTGTAAAACGGCTGTGAAGGTGTATAATTATCGGGAAGGGGATTGAAGGAGAGCTATGACCAAATCGTTCAAATGGAGTGCAATATATCTCGCTTCGCTGACGGCGTTAGTCGTGGCGCGGCTGATATTCGGGTTTATAAATCTTTCCGACAACCTGTCGGGCTGGCTGTTTTCGACGGTGATGCAATGCGGGTTCATGGGACTGATGCCCTTTGTGATGTACGCCGCGATAAAGCCTAAACCTACAGTCAAATTTTCGCGGGCGGTGGGGCTCGGAATGCCCGACATCGTCGTCATTTTGTTGTCGGTGGTGGCGGGAGCGCTGATGTTTTTGGTTAATATCGTCGTTTCGTCGCTGTCGAACGCCGTCTGGACGGCGGTGGGGTACACTTCGGTGAACTCTTCGGGGGTCATATATTCCGGCGTCGAAGTTTTCGTTCTGGAAGCGGTGACCGGTTCGCTGATGCCCGCCGTCTTCGAGGAGATCACCCATCGTGGAGTGCTCCGCGAGGCTCTGGACGAGATGGGGGTCGGAAGCTTCGGAAAAGTCATGATAATGGCGCTGTTTTTCGGGCTCGGGCACCAAAATATCACCCAATTTATTCCGACTTTTGTCGTAGGGATAGTCATATCGGCATTGGCTGTCGGGACGGGCTCGCTGATCCCCGGCATGATAATCCATTTCATGAACAACTTTTTGATAACTTTGACCAACTTTTCGCTGCAATGGGGGCTGCCGTTTCAATACGTTTACGCGCTTTTGACGAATCTCATGTTCACAAGCAACCTCACCTTGGCGCTGTCGCTTGTCGGGGGACTTGCGGTGATAGGGGCATTGGTCTATGAAATCAACCGCATCGAAAGGTACAGAAAGAGGGCTCGGGAGCGCCGCGAGAGCGGTTATCCCTGCAATTATGACGTCTGCGCCAACGGAGAGGGCGCAAAAAGAGCCGACCTCGGCTCCGTTTTGATGTTGGTTATCGGCTTATTGGTGACTGCGGGCGGCACGGTATTCACTCTTGTATGGGGGCTCGCGAGGTGACAAAGATAAACATTGTCGCCGTCGGGCGGTTGAAGGACGACTTTTACAGGAAGGCTGCGGACGAATACGTAAAGCGGCTCGGGCGATTTTGTGAGGTCAAGGAGTTCGAGTGTCCCGAAGGGGTTGACCGCGGAGAGGAGGCGCTGAAAAACCGGGAAGCCGAAGGCATTTTAAAAAAGCTCCGCGGGTACGTGATACTGTTGGATATAGGCGGAAGCAACCTGTCGTCGGAGCAGTTTTCCGAAAAGCTCGACGCTCTTCGGGGCGCCGGGAGAAGCGAAATAACCTTCGTAATAGGCGGCTCGCGCGGGGTGGCGGAGTCGGTGAAGAGGGCGGCGGACGAAAGACTTTCCTTCGGGAAAATGACCTTCCCGCACCGATTGATGAGGGTGATGCTGTTGGAGCAGATCTACCGCGCCTTCACGATATCCGAGGGGCTTCCCTATCACAAATAGCGCGCGGTGAAAAAAGAGATTGAAGTTTAAACCAGTGAAACGGCAACCGAAAACCGTTAAAAGGATACCCGAAGCGTAAAAAATTAATTTATTAATTTACGGAGAGGAAACTTTCCCCGTCCGAAAGCATACAAATTTATTATGCTTATAGACGATATTATGCGGCTCGGCAGCGGAGCGGGGGAGACGGTGTATTTCGCAAAAAGCCTGTACGGCTACCCGCTGATGCTTTTAAGGAAGGGGAAGCCTAACGGGGGCGGTGTGCTGGTGGTCGGCGCCGTGCACGCGAGGGAACACATCACCGCAAAGCTGTTGTCCCTTCTCATGGCGGAGTACTCCGGGGACTATCCGATAGACGTCGTTCCCGCTTTAAATCCCGACGGCGTGATACTTTCGACGGAAGGTATCGAGGCGTTTTCGCTGAAAAAGTCGGAGCGGCTGAAACTTTTAAGGATAAACGACGGTTCCGGGGACTTTTCCCTTTGGAAAGCCAACCTGAGAGGGGTCGATATAAACGTCAACTTCGACGCAGGCTGGGGGACGGGAGACGGGAATCTCCGCCGCCCCGCGCCCGCAAATTACATAGGCGCTTATCCCGGGTCGGAACCCGAGACAATGGCGGCGGTAAGTCTGATGAACTCGGGGCGGTATGCGCTGGTAGTCGCCTACCACTCGAAAGGTGAGGAGGTTTATTGGGGCTTCGGGGAGTACGCGGAGTATCGGAAGGAGGCGGAGGCAGTCGCCCGCGCGCTGGGGTATAAGTTAAAGCGGACGCCGCATTCCGCGGGCGGGCTGAAAGACTATTGGATAGCGCGGCACAATCTGCCGGGGCTGACGGTGGAGGTAGGTGAGGAGTGCTTTCCGCACCCTTATCCGGAAAGCCGGCTGACGGAGCTCGGGAAGAAGCATTCGGGAATTTTCGAAATATACGCGGAGATAGCAAAAAAGGTATGGAAGGACAAATTGTCAGGTACATGAGGGAAGCCTTGAAGGAGGCAAAAAAGGCAGGTAACGAGGACGAAGTCCCCGTCGGAGCCGTCGCCGTTTTAAACGGAAAAATTATCGCACGGGCGCACAACAGGAAGGAAAAAAAGCTCTCCGCCACCCGCCACGCCGAGATAGAGCTACTGGAAAAGGCGGCAAAAAAATTGGGGAATTGGTGGCTTGAAGGAGTGGAGGTCTTCGTTACGCTGGAGCCTTGCGCGATGTGTGCGGGAGCGATGATAAACGCAAGGATAGGGGCACTTTATTTCGGAGCTTGGGAACCCAAAACAGGCTGTTGCGGTTCGTTATACAATCTTCCCGCGGACAAAAGATTCAACCATAATTTTCCCGTCACCGGGGGAGTGGCGGAAGAGGAATGCGCAAAACTTCTCTCCGATTATTTCAAGGAAAAACGAAAAAAGCAATAAATCAATTAAACTACTAGGCTAAGGCGCGCGGCGAAGGGGGAGCGTAAGTCAGTTAACGGAGCGCATCAACTTTTCGAAATCGAGGTCGCCGAGATAATCCAGAAGGGCGTTTGTCAATCTGTCGATGGCGGAATCTATCGATCCGGCTTCGGCGGCGGGGGGTACGGACAACACATAATCTTTCAATTCGCCGTTTCCTCTGCCGATGCCGACGCGGATCCTTTTAATTTTTTCGGTGCCCATCTTGTTTATCACGTCGCGCATGCCGTTGTGGGTGCCGGCGGAGCCCGATTCCCTCGCGCGGAGGGTGCCGGCGGGAATGTCTATGTCGTCGTAGATAATGAGGGGCTCTTCTTTGAACTTTGCCGAAAGGCTTTTGACGGCGTCTCCCGAGAGGTTCATATAGGTAAGAGGTTTTGCGATGACGACCCGCCTTCCCGCGACGGAACCCGTCCAAGTCAGCGACGCACATTCGGCTTTTCTGATTTTTTTACCTAATTTTTCGGCAAGCTTATCTACGGCTCTCCAACCGGTGTTATGGTAGGTATTTTCGTACTCTTTCCCGGGGTTTCCTAGTCCCACTATCAGCGGCATAGCCTGAGTTCTCCTTTATCCGAGGTCAATTTTATCACATAAGTTTATTAAAATCAAGGCGGCGCGGCGACGGATACGGAAAGGGAAAAAACGTGTGGCGTAAAAAAGCGGGAAGTTTTTTTAAGAAACGGCGGTTTTATTGTCGGATTTACGCGTCGGACGGGGCGATTTCCGGTGCTTCACGGAAAGCAAAAAGTAAAACAAAATTTTCCGTATTGACATGTATATATATTTAATTTATAATGTTATTACAAGGAATATCCTATTCAACTAAAAAAACCATTTAAATGGAGGTAAATATGAAAAGGAAATCAATAGTCGTGTTGTTGGTGCTCCTTTTGGTAGGTATTTTGGCGTTTACCGCATTTGCTTGCAATAATGACAACAAGAAACCGCCTGTGGATGACAACAAGAAACCGCCTGTGGATGACAACAACAACGGCGACGACAATACGGAAGACACCAACGCCATAAACGAGGCGCTTCCGGCATTGCTGGGCGGGCTCGATCAGGTCGCTTCCAAAGTAGGCAAAGTGTCCGGCGGCGCTTATCTTAAAGCCAATATCGCTCTCGGACTCAGCCTGGATGAGGAGATCGACCTCGATCTCAAGCTCTCCCTTGCCGCCAGCATGGATAAGAGTACCTCAGCCAACAACTGGGCGCTTATCGGACTCGGAAATTCCGAAAAGGACATCGTCAACCTTTACATAAAAGGTACCGCCGACGGTAACGAAATCATTTATCTCGGCGAAATTCTGACGACCGGCGAAACTGCCTGGCACAAGGTCAGCGTGCTCGACGTCAAAGATCACGCATCCCTCGAAGGCATCTTCCTTACCGAATCCGCATCCACAAGTGACGGCGGACTTATCGGCAGAGTCTTTAATTTCCTCGGCAATTGGGACAAGCTCCTCGGACCGATCGACTTCAGCAGCGATGCCCCGATCAGCGAGTTGTCGTTTAAGCTGAATGAAGACAGCACTTTGGTTCTCGGGCAGATTCTTACCAATCCTATTGTCGGCGGTGTGATTCCTCAGCTTCTGTCTGCAAAAGCCACCGAGAACGGCTACAACGCTTCGCTGGTTCTTGACAATCTCGGCACTATTCTCCCCTTGCTTGGCCAGTTTGACTTAGGCTTTGAACTATCTGCGCTTTCCCCGTTCACCGAGTTGTTGCTCGGTATGAAAATCGAAGGTAGCGCTGTCACCCCGGTGGATGAGGATGACGCGACTCCTCCGTCGCTGAACATCAACTTCGACCTTGCCGAAAACGGCGACCTTTCGATGCTGGAAATTGCCTTTGCAAACGACAACGTTGCGGGTCACAATGTGGCGCTCAACCTCAAAATCGACGGTATTGAAGCCGAAGCCAACTCCAAAGCTGCGGCAGATCCTGCGGGCATCACCGGTGCCAACGACCTCGGACTGCACCTTTCTCTGAACGCTACGACCCCCAAGATCGCCGCCGGCACACCCGGCGAAGTAACGGATGCCAATGCCACCATCGACCTCTATGTCAACCCCGACATAAAAATAGGGTTTGCTAAGGACGGCGACGCGAAAGGCTATATCCAATTCGACCTCAGCGGTCTCGAAGCCTACGCTACCTTCACTGCAGGCGGAAAGACTTCCCTTATTGCGGAATATGGTAAAGATACCGGCGGCGTATTGGTCAACCTCGCTCCCGTATTTAAATATGCGGGCGTTAACGAAGGACAAGACGCTACATACCTCATCAGCGGCACCGAAAATGTTGAGGGATGGCTGAACGGTTTGATTTATAAACCCGCAGGCGGCAACCAAGGCACCGAAGGAGCCGAAGGCACTATCGCCAACGCCTCCCTCGCGGGACCGATCGATGATATTATCAAACTTATCACAGACTACACGAATGCAGCAGCAGAAGAGAAGAACATCCTCAGTCTTATCAGCGGAATCCTCGCGCCGGCATTGACCGATTCCGACTCTGTTGTCGGCGGGCTCCTTGCCATTATCGGCAATGCCAATTCCGGCCTCGATATCGATAAGGACGCCGAAGACGGCGAAGTCGGTGTTACAATCAACTTTGAAAAGCTTATCGAGACCCTCTGCGCCGACGACGGTCTGATCGGTAGCATGGATTATAAGTTCAAACTCTACACCGATAAGACGAGCACTGAAAAGGCAGAAGTCACTCTTAAACAGATTCTAGAAGGCGATACCCTCGATTACCTCGTCGACTTCATCTATACCGCAAAATACGACGCTTATGTGAAGGGTGTGAAAGAAGGCGAACCCGCAGACTTTGCGGCGTGGCTTGCAGACGATAAAGGCGCTGTCACCAAGGAAGACATCATCAAGTATGCAAACGATCTCGGTATCGTTTTGAGCGATAATCTTGCCGAGGATCTCGGAACGCTTACCGCGACCGTCACGATGGGCGCCGACGGCGACTTTAAGGTCGCTCTCTCGCTCCTTGGCGCTTCGCTGAGCATCTCCGCAGACTTTGATGCGTATGCCGCGCCCTCCGACGAGTTAGGTACGTTGGAAGACGATAAACCATACATCACTTCCGGGAACAACGCCGAACTGGTAGCTGCATTGGCTAAACTCGGCCAAGCTTACATGCCGAGCTTTGCTCCCGATGCCGAAGCCGCAGCGTAATTAAACGCTCCCGAAAAACGAAAAAACACCCCGCAAGGGGTGTTTTTTTCGTGGTCGGGCGGAAATACGACGACGCCGGCACAGAGTAAAACGCCCGCGGAGGGCGGAGCGGAAGCCTTCCGAAACCCGCAAAACAGCCTTTGACGGACGCAACTTACGGAGGGCATTCCCGACGCCTCCGATTATGCCGCGGAATCGCGGAAAGAGGGAGATTTAAAGTGACGCGAATTTTCTGTTAAGCGCCGCAAAATACAGAAAAATACAGAACCAATCGGAAAGCCGCCGACATAACGACAGCCGTCGCATACGGGGCGGGAAGGCTTCACGCGAACGCCGGAAAAGCGGCAAGCCCGTAACGCCGAAGTTTCTCCCGAAAAGATCGTTGCCCTTTGCCACGTGTGAAAAAGACGGACAACTTCGGCTCCGACTTAAAAAACTTTGATGCGCCAACCGCGAGGGAACAAGCTCTTTTTCCGAATCCGACGATAACGGCTTCCGCGACACATCTTTTCGATAAACTCTTGAATAAGGCTTCCGAAAATCGCATAAAGGTATCCCAAAGCCTAATAAATCCGTGACGCCTTCTGTCGCACCGCAGAGCGTGAGAGGACTTTTCTGCGTTCGGAATGCGGTTAGCAACACTCTTAGAAACCGCAGATAATTTTAAATTCCGACGGATTTTTTCCGGATACCTCTCGGCCTCCCGCCGCAGCGATAAAAAAGTAAAACAGCGCAGGGGATATTGACAGCGTTATTTATTTTTTTTATTATATAAATGCATATGCATTTCGGAGACTCCCGGGAAGGAGCTCCGTCGGGGAAGGATAGTTCCGGAAAGCCTTCTTTCCCGGTTACGGTATGCCGCGGGAAAATATTCCCGGGGCGTGTTCGGGGCGCGGCGCATTCGTGTGCGGTCACGCCCGGCGGCGCATTGCGCATTTATTTTTTACGCGCGCGTCCGCAAATAAAATAAAAAACGTGAGAGCGGCAAAGTTTCAGCCGCAATCACCGAAAGGGCGTGTTTTCATTCGCGCGGAGGCACACCCGCGCCGGAAGGCGCACGGAGGCAAAATGAAACGACATCTTACGAAAATGGCATTGATTGTATTGGCTGCGGCGCTGCTTACGGCGGTGCTTGTCGCCTGCGATCCGGTCGAGCAGCCTTACGTCGACCGTTATCCGATAGAGGACGGGCCGGCAAACGATCCCTACCTCGATCACACGACGAAGGACGAGGCTATCGACAAAGCCGTCGATTCGATGGAAAATCTTCTGACCCACCTCGACACCGAGGAGGCTTCCGAAACGGGGTATTATATCGGCGCGAACATGACAATTAATACCGAAAGCGTTTCCCGCGGCGACTCCGCGTTCAGACTCAATCTCCAAGCCAACCTCTACACCTATCCCTACGAAATAAAGGACGCCGACGGCAACGTCATTCTGGATCCCGAGACGGGGCTTCCGCTTGTCGACGAAGCGGCGTTGGAGATACATAACGACCTTATCCGCTACTCCGACATCATTCTGGAGTGGTACGACGGCGCCACCAACGAGATGCTTATCGGCTTCTACTTTGACGGCATCAACCGCAACGCCGTAGACGACGGCAACGACTTATACTTAAATCTTCAGGGCTCGAAGAGGATTTTCCGCGACTTCGGCGACTCCGTCCTCTACCAGCAGATCATAAGGCTTATAACGAGCTTCAACCTCGAAACGCTCATCGGTTCGGCGTCGGAAGGCGGCACGGCGGACTCCTCCTTCCAAAGCCTCCGCGACGCGCTGGACATGGCTATCGACAACAACTACCAACAGACGATAAACGGCAACGAATCGACAATCTTTTTCGACGCCGTCAACTTAACGCAGCTGACAAGCGACATCAACAGCTATCTCGGGAGCATCTTCTCCCCCTTCGAGGACAAGCTCGACCCGTTGTCGAACAAGTACCTCGGATTTTTGATTTCCACCCTCGGAAAGACCTCGATAACGACGATAAACTCGGATATGCAATTCGTCATGGAGCCCAATGAGAACCTCGACAACAAGGACATCATGACGGCGCTTATCATAGACGCGTCGGGCGGATCCAACGTCGAAAGCGACTCCATGACGGGCGCTACCGAGTCGGTGCCGTACGACCTTCATATGGAGGCGAGGTATTCGATAAGAACCTCTTCCGGCATCACCTTCGACAAGGTGGGGTATACCGAGTACTCCTACGGCGATTACGAATACACCGGCGACATGTTTATTCCGATGCTCGGGTTGCAGCTGGACGTTCTTTTAAGGACGGACATGAACGAGTACGACAACTCGATAAACGAAGTGTATATGGCTTGCCGCGACCTTGCGACGGACGATCTGATGCTGGGGCTTTACTACAAGGACGAACTTATCTATGTCGACGTCGAGGGCATTCAGGATCTCTACGGCGGCGTGCAGATAGAGGATCTGGGGCTACCGAAAGCCTACCGCGACGGCTTCGACCTTGCCGACACGCTGAATAAATTTTTCGACCTCGTCGACAGGTATATAGTCATAGCCGTCGACAACATTCTCTACGGGCAGAGCTCCGCCGACGACGGAGAGGAGTCGCAATTCGAACAGATCACCTCCGTCATCGTCGACAACATGGAGTCGACGATGAAAGACGAATCCGACCCGTCTTCCCGCGCGACGATACAGATCCGGATAGACTTCGAACTTATCCGTCAGATCCTGTCGATGACCAGCGAGACGGGCACCGAATACACCGTCGAACAGCTCATTCTGATTTTAAACAACCAATTCAACATCGATATCCAGTCGATCGCCTCGATTGCGGGCGTCAGTATCGAGGAACTGATAGAAAAATCTTATTTTTACCTGACATACGACGTCGATTACTACTCGATAAAGCTGGAAGTCTACTCCACCGCCGAGATGACCGAGGAGGAAATAGCCGAATCGGGACCGCTGCAGGTATTGAGAATGGATCTTTATCCGCAGCACATCGGCGAAGAGGTGAAAATAGTCTTCCCGAGCTTCGAAGGCTTCAAGGAATTTCAGGACGTCATGACCTATTCGGGTTACTTGGAGGGGCAGTTCCTCTTTGCGGCGACGGAAGAAGTCGATCTGTCGAACCTTCTCGGCTCGTTTATGGGCGACGAGTCGGGCTTGAACACGCCGTTCATTCTCCCCGAGGCTGCGGATATCTATTTCACCCTCTACTACGACCAATACATCCGCGAACAGTTTCTGGATAACGGCAGGTGGACGAGGCGTTCGAGAAGCGCCTTCTCCCTCTACCTTTACATGGTGGTGCAGGACGAAGTGACGCCGCTTGCGCACGTCTACGCCAACGACGTCAGCCTCAACACTGCCGACCCCGTCGAGGAATTGGGGTACGTGTGGATTCAATACGACTGCCTGGACGGCTACGTCGGCGAGGACGGGCGCGACTATACCCTTCCGCGCTTCAAGGTGAGGGAGGATCACTTCGTCAGGGGCTTCTATGCCTATATGGGCTACGACTTCGAGTCGGAAGAGGACGACGACGTCGTCCTGGGTCTTACCGACATCGTCGGTGCGCTGATGGAGGACTCCTGGGCTACCTTCGAACCCGACGTCATCCGCGTGACCACCTCGAACCAGACAATCAAGGACTTTTTCCGCGTGGACGAGCTCATCGGTACCGTTTCGGCGCAGATAGGCTTCAAACAGCGCGTTTTCAATATCGACGAGCTGGAATCGAGCTTCGCGATGTACACCGTCGGCGACCTCGAGGACATCGAAGGGGAGTCCGTCTATTCGGTAAAGCTCCACGAAACGATACCCGTCATATTCGACTTCGGTAACTCGATAACCGTCAAGGATATGTTCTTCCTTTACGACGAGGAGAGTATCGCCGTCGTCAACGAACAGCAATATTACATGCCCGCGACAAAGAACCTCTTCATGGGCGTGTCGAGAGACTACAACGTCGAAATCACGACGGAACAGGGGCGGCTTGCCATCGACAACCTGCGGCTTGTGGGCGCGGGAGGGGAAAACCTCTATGAGTGGGAACCGCTGGAACCCGTTCCCGATACGGCGGAGGCTTTCTACGGAGGACTGGGAGCCGTCGGCACCTATCCCGCCGTCTTCGACCTCCACGCCACATACGACCGTGACTCCGGCTACTATACCGTCCACAGCGAAAACGGCTATCAGACCGTCTACGACCTTACGCACGACGTATATATCATCGGACTCGGATCCAACCTCGGTTATGACAGGGTGTGGGGCGAATTGAACCCCGACATCGCCTACTACTACAAAGTTTACCGCAACGCGGGACTTGTCGACCTCAGGTACGACTTCGGAAACGGGCTTTCCGGCTGGTACGTCGTCGAACCCGAAGAGGGCATGGTCGGCAAAGAAGTCGTCGATACGATAACCGCCCGCGGCTCCGCCGTCTTATATAACGCGGAGGGCGATTACTACGTCGTCGAAGACGCCGTCTACGAGACCGTAACGGGCGCCGACGGACTCCCGGTCAACATCGACTACATCGACAAGCTGAACGAAGTCGGCTTCGGCATAAAGCGCGGGACGATGATGATCCCCGACACCTCCCAAGCCGATCCGGACGCGAAAAAACAGGTCAATACCGTAGTTTATCCGCGGATATACCCGCTGACGATAGAACAATACGGCTTGACATGGTACTTCGATCCCGTGACGACGGGCTACTACCTTGAATTTGCCGAAATCGGCGAAAACGGGGAAATTATTATCCACCGCGCCCAATTGGAAGTCGTCTATAACGCCAACGAGCCTTCCGAGGACAACCCGGGCAGGGTGGAAAACGCCAATACCGACAACGAAACGCACTACTACGAAAGCGTTCTGAATATAACCGGGAACATCTACACCGAGACGGTTGAGGACAGGGACTTCCTCTCCGATAGAAACGGGCTCGGAATCTCTCAAAGCGTCATCACCGTCGGGCGCGACTTCGCCTCCGAAGCCTATGCGGGCGTGAGATGGCAGCGCCGTACCGACGCTTCCGAGGAAGGTCTCGGCTTCACCGACACGGCGGCTTTCGGCGGGCTCGACCTTGACGACTCCGTCTTCACCGACGCCATTGCGGTGGGCGACGACGGCAGGGATCCCTTCGGTCCGACAGGCTGGGAGGACGTCACCATAAACGGCGGAATCTATGTCGTCTACGTCATAATCGGCGACGGCATGATGGCGACTTACCGCGAAAACGTGCGCGTAAAGGTGCTGAACAGGGAGATAGATACCGATAAATTCGTCAATGTCGTCACCCCCGACGGCTTCGCGGAAAACGTCCCGGTAGCCGATTCGATAGACGTCGATCCTTACGTTTATCTGATGTTCCGCGCCTATTATTCGAACTCGCTGAGCGAGCTCGAGGGCGAAGAACTGAGGGCGGCGTTCGTCGAATGGTACTTCGGTCATTACACCGTGCGTTTCAACTTCACCGAGATCTACGGCGAAGAGGACGCCGAGGAAAACACTCCCGCGGAAGTGGGTACCTTCGATTGGAGCTTCGACGATCCGTCCGACTCCCTTTCCACCTACTCCGAACTCGATATCGACAACCGCACCGGAAACGAAGAGAGCAGATTCACTTATGTATATACCGTCTTCCACGGTCAGGTGATAGCCCTCGAAATCGGCATTTTGCCGAGACGGTTCGAAGCCGTTTACGTCCCCGGTGAAAACGAGTTGAACGTCTATACGGTTGACGCCCTCGAACCCGATACGTATACGCTGCCGACGGAACTTGTCTACTTCTACACCGACGGCACGAATTATTACCTGTTGAATCCTCAAAACCTCGCGGACGACCCCGCGGAATACGCAAAATATTTCGAAGGCACGACGCTTTCGATATTCGATATCCTGAATAAAGCAAGCGACAACCTCATCGCGGCGGACTACACCGGTGCGGGCACTTCGCTCGGTCACGGAACGTTGGGGAACTTTGACGCTCTCCGGGGGGATAATCCGCAGCCGCTTATCGAGTGGCTGAATCCCGTCGCCGATTACGTGCTCCTCGAAGGAAACGAGGGGAACCCCTTCGCGGGAAGGACGGGGAAAGAGACTTCCTCTGTGATAAACTACCCCGGCTTCTTCGACTATTCAAGGGAGTGGTATCCCGACAACGACTCTTATCCCTGGTTCGTGTCGGAAACCGCCAAGATTGAAGTCGAAGTGCCCGATAAGGTGGTAGCACAATACGAAAAATATTTCAACGTCACCAATATTTCCTCCGGCGCGCCCGTCAACGATCAGGTTCTGGAAACCGTATACAACGTTTCTCCCGGACGGCCCGCCGAACCCGGCGACGGCAACCCGACGATAGGCGTATTTACCATAGACCCGTTCGTTCGGGACAGCTATAGACTGGACGGCACGCTGTACGTTTACTTCAACGTGACCGACGCGGAAGGCGACGTCATAGGCTATGACGAAAGACGCTACGAAGTGACCTGGAGGGAGATGCTACTGTCCGACGGCAGTACAGTCGAGGTAAATTCCTCCGAGGTAGACTTCAGCGACTTTGTCAGGGACAGAGCCGGCAGAGCCGATTACGTGATCCTGACCGCTACGATAGGCTCCGGCATGCAGACGCTGACCCTTTCGTTACATGTGCAGCTGATGACCGCGTATATGGAAAAGGTAAGCTTTACCTTTACGAGCGCGGACGGCACCACCATAGCTATTCCGGATACGGATACCGCTCCCGCGGCGCCTTACGGCGACGGCACGGTGGTTTTTTCCGAATGGGAGGCGGAAGAAGAGCACAGCGCACTGCAACTTGAAAAATATACATACTACGTCGATACTTACGACAGGTTCTTCGTGCCGGACGGCATCACCGTTGTATTTAACGACAATAGCAAAAGAAGCTACCCCCTCGATTGGGAAGAGCACGCCCCCTGGGCTCCCGGGAGCGAGATTAAGGCTGTCTCTTATATCGGCGACGGCGTGTTGAAGGACGACTTCGTGACGTTATTCTACTCCGTAGAGGATAAAAACATCGGAAGCATGACGTTTGCCCTCGGGGAGCTGGACGGAGCCGTTAATGTGGAATTCAACGTCGCTTTACGGACGATAACGATAAGAGTCGTCGAAAATGCCTCCGGCGAGCCGCGTGTCAGATACATAATTCCCGCAAACGACGGCGAGGAGTATATCGCGGTCACCACCAAAGAGGACGGCACTACCGCCTATTACGAGCCGCATGAGTTCTTTATGGCTCTCTTTGCCGGCGGTATCACCCTCGACTTTGAAGAGGAGCTTCCCGTGATCGCAGTCACCGTCACCGACGCCGCAACTTCCGCCTACGACAGGATAATGTCCACTCTGGACACTCAAAAGATAATCGGAGAAGACGGACAGAATATCATAATCTACATGGGACAGGGCGACGGAGCCGACAACTACTCAGTCAATCTCCATATCCCGTGCGCCTCCGACGAGGTATATTACGACATCAGCTTCGCCAACCCGCCGCTGACGGGCGAAGGTTCCGACGCCGAGATAGGTTGGGCGGACAATGTGAACGCGGTAGTGATGCGCATAGACGTCGACGCATACGACTCGGCGACGAACTCTCCGCTCTTCCCGGACGGCTTTGATATCGCCGGATATCTCACGGCGAATTATCCCTTCCATGTCACCCGCGGCAATATGGTTTCGGGAGAGACGGAATCGGTATTGTACGGTGAGGGCGGCGTGGCGCTGCCGGTCGTGTGGTACTACGAAGCGCCCGCTTCCTATAACGGAATAGACGGCTACGCCGAGAAGTTCTGGGCGGGCAATAGCGGCGAGGTTCCGATGAATGTCGGGCGTTTCGACTGCGACGATGTCATTCCGTGGGAGATATTCTCGGAAGGCGGCGTGGTGTGGCTGACGGCGATGCTTGGCGACGAATCGCGCATTTATATCTCGATAACCGTAGAAAACGAGCCGATAGAGGATCAATTCTGGTCGGCTCCCGGCGATACTTCGCGATTTACGATAGAGGAAGGAGTCATCACGATTTCCGACTTCTATTCCTTCTATCCGTTGACGACCAGCCTTACCGAAAACAATTTGCCGAGCTCGATAGTGCTGTATTCACGCGACGGCAGCGATATCCGCAGAAATATCCGTTGGAGTTTCGTTGACAATTTCAAATACGCCGAACTCACTTACCGCGGCTACGGCATCGAGGAACCCGTGACGATAGCAACTTCGACGGTGAAAGGGGAAGTGCTGGAATTAAAACTCAGGATCCTCGACGCCACCGTCAAGAGTATCGACAGGATAATGGGCGGCGACGCGCTGCAATTCGAGTCCGAGTGGAAAGAGGGCGACTATATCGTCATCAATATCGACCCGTACATACAGACTGGTTACGCAGGCGCATTCAATATGCCTTCGGTTTCCGGCGCGCTCTCCTTCGGGTACAGCAACGGGCGCCAATACGTCTATAACTCTTATAGGATAGCTTACAGCAGGAACTTCTCGTCGTCGCCGGTAACCTACGACTATAACGGAAGCACCGATGACGATCCGACCTTCCTTATCCAGCTGGGGACGAACTCCTTCATAAGTAATGTCGCGGAATATCCCGAAATCCAACAGATCGCCGTCAAAGTCAACTTCTACAACAAGACAGTGACGGGTATCCAAGGGGCAAACGACATCTACGGCGACGCGGATATGGAAGCCGTCATCGATCCTTATACCCCGGACAGCGAGATAACCGTCAAAAATACGGTGACGTTGTATTTCCAAGAGGGTTCACCTATCGAATTTTCAGTCGATTGGAGCTATCTGGGAATCGACCGCGACGGTAAAGAAGAGGGGCAGAATTTCAACTTTACCGACGCCGACGTCGTCGCATACGAGGCGCGCTACGACACCGTCAGGAGACTCTTTGAAGGTAAGACGGAAGGCAGATTCGGCTATTCCGGCTCCGTGCAGCCCCAAGGACTCACTCCGCAGCAGCTGACCTATGCGATAGGCATATTCGACAGATACATCGGGGAATACACCCTGGTGGACGAGCAGAATCCCGATTCCGCCGAGAGCGCCGCCTCGCCGAACGCATGGTTTTTGTATCGGGATCCCTTCGCCGGAAGAGCCTCCGATCTTACCGAAGGCACACTGATGAAAGAAACGAAAAACTATATTTCCGAATTCCCGCTAAGCGCAATACAGGGCAGGATAATTTGGAACTTTACCGACGAAAACATCACCGCCGCAGGCACCGCAAACAACAGCGGAATGTACAGGCTGGTTCCCGGGCACGTCTATTCCGCCGAGCGCGGGCAGCCGGTATATATTAAGGTATATGTCGAGACGTGGGAGCTTACCTCTGTCAGAAGACCGATAGTCAACTCCGCCGGCGACATCGAATACCAGATAATGGAAGGCGATTCGCTGAGGTTTATAATCTCATCGGCAACCGGACTTTCCGCCGTAGATCATTACGAAATGGGCTTCGGCGTAAAACGCTTTACCATCGATCCCTCAAACGGCACAGCGGTTATAAGCGGCACAGCCGAGACGGTGCGCCGCGCAGTCGTGCCGGAAGGCATAGACCCCACTACCGTAACATATCTGGGCGAGACGCTCGGGGAGGATCACCCGTACAGGCTCTTCTTCGACCCCGACGCTCTGAGAAACACCGTAAACGGCGCCATATACAGAGGCTATTATATTGTCGGCGACGAGAACGGAAGGGAACTTTTCAGAAGGCAGAACGCCGCCTATCAGCGCGAGGAAATGAGTTTTACCAGGATAGACCTCGGTTACGGACTTGCCGCGGACGGCTCGATAATCTACATCGTCAACCCGCTGGATCCCATTTACAGAGAGGAGCCGCTAGAGGTGGAAGGCACCTACAACTCCTCCTTTGTCGAGATACTCTACGGGGGCGACGCGGAGCACAATTTCACGGCAACTATCGATTGGGGTACCGACAGGATAGCTTACGGACCCTATTTGGGCGGCGGCGTGACTACACGCACCGTTACCGTGACGCTTTCCGAGGGTGACTTTGCCTACTCGCAGCGAATGCTGGTCAGGATAGCCTTCCTGGATGTCTCGCCGGAGGACGTCATAAAGAGCGACTCCATTTCGACTATAAGTTCCGAAATAGACAAGGAGTACGCCGAGGACAGATACCAAGGCCAAGGCATGATGAACCCCTATGAAGACCTCTATGCAAGGCTTATGGCGCCCTTGAACGAAGCCGCGGAGATGCTCCTTGAAGGCATCGATACCATCGTCTATTCCGTCTCGAGCTGGGGAGATGTGCTTCTGGACAACGGCAAAAACGTCCAGGTCTCGAACTCCGTCGTCATATTCGGCATGGAGTACGCCAACGCCCATATCGTACGAAGGGAATGGGACGAAACTTACGCCATAGAGTCCTTCGGAACGGGACGGACGCTGATGGTAGAAGGAAAGGAGAAGCCGCTACTTATCATCAATCCGCTGAACCCCGCTTACACCTTTACGGAAGGGGACGGACTCGCCGTAACGGTGAATGACGCATTGAGAGGCGCGGTGGGAGCGGACGGATATTATGAACTCGTCTGGTTCATGGCGGACAACTATAATACATTCAACGCCGACGGAGGGTGGCTCGGAGGCGGCATAAACGTAGATTGGAACGCAAGGCTGAATGCCTATAACGCCGACGGAGGACTTATTTATACCGCGGACGTCAAGATAGTGCTTGCTTCGCTCGATATGCTGCCGGAAGAGAGAGTTATATCTTCGGACACCTCCCTTACGGCGGCGTATACTCCGAAGAAGGAATATTCCGAAGACGACTATGCGGTGAATCCTTACGGAGACTGGTATCTCGTCCACTCCGGCAGCGCGGAAACAAGCGCGACGCTTTCGGAAATGCTTTCCGAGGCGGCTCGGGCGCTTAGCGACACGGAATACAGAATATCGGTGACAAGGTGGGTTACGACCGGGGAAACGACGGTTTCCGACGGCATAGAGGTGTATTCCTCCGCCGACGGCTACACCACACCGATAAAAACCTATCCCGGCTGCAAACTCTTTACGCGGGGATAACATAAAATCCGTTCATGTTCGGGGAGCAATCCCCGGGAGGTTACGATGAATAAACGGCTTAAATTTCTGATTTTAGCACTGCTGATAGCGATTATGGCGCTGTCGGTCGTGGCGTGCAACGACAGTTCGTCCTTAGACAGCGGCGGCACCACGCCGGGCGGGGACGAACCTATCGACGACCCGGTCATTCCGAATAAGAGCGTGGTATTCGAAAATATCCGTAACGGTTTGGTCAACGCCGAAACCGAGATTTCCGCCATGCAGGAAGGTACTCGTAACGTAACCTCCGAGTACACCTACAAAGCGGGCGGCGTCAATATCGGCATCCGTTACGAGGCAAATTACGCCGTAGGAAGGGACGTTGACTCCGAGATAATGCTGCTCTTCCACAACTACAATACGTCGGAAGACGTGATGTTTATCTACTACGACGCACACAACCTCTACTATTCGCTGGGCGGGGAGCGCGGCAGATTCGAAAATTTCCGGTTAAACAGCGGCTTTGACGTCTTCTTCGACGCGATAACTTCTTTGGATATGCAAAGGGTATTGTACTCCGAGGAGTTTGCCGAAGACATCGAAAGCCTCTCGACGATGGCGGAAAGTACCAAGATAACTCTCGTTCCGACGGAAAGGGAGGGCGCCGCAGGCACCGTTAAGGGCGAAACCGTGACCGTAAGCGACATAAACCTCGATACGCTGAGAAACACCGTCAACGACTTTTTAGAGGATATCCATTCGCTGGCGGGTTCCTCGGTGGACGCTCTGACGGACGAATTTCTGGGCTTCAAATTCAGCGACATGACCTCTTTGCAGGTCGGGCAGTTCACCGCCACAAGGTTCATGACAGTCAACGACGTCGTCGACGGGAATTACATAAACCGCGGCTTCGATATCACCTTCGAGGGCGATCAGGACAACGACATCACCCAACTCGACAGCTATCGCTTCGACATCTCCTACACCCGTTCGGATTCGGCGGGCTCTATCGATATTCCGGACGGAGTCAACCCCGACAACAACAACGATTACCTGGACGAGAACGCCGGCGAAAGCTACATGACGGGCATTCTGAAGCTGCCGTTCACCGAAACGGAGTTCACCGTCGATTTCCGCTCCTACATAGACCTCGACGATAACGCCTTAAACCTTATCGCCTTCAATGTCTACCGCGAAAAGGGAGCCTACGACGAAAACGGCTCGCCGACGACCGAACGCGAGAAAATGTTCGGTATCTACATGGA
Organism: uncultured Clostridia bacterium; assembly: GCA_944362765.1. Lineage (GTDB taxonomy): Bacteria > Bacillota > Clostridia > Christensenellales > DTU072 > Stercoripulliclostridium_A. The sequence goes on from CALVTP010000002.1 coordinate 53,555, forward strand.
TGAAGGGGTATTGTACTTCGATTTCGAAGGGCTTATCGAAAACTATCTGAGGTCGCATACCGTCTCCTCGGACGGCTCCGTGTCCTACGGCGACTATCTGATGGATTTCGATAAACTCGGGCTCCCGAAGGCGACTTTAGGAGACGAGGAAAATCCGTTTGACCTTACCGACACTTTAAATTCCGTCATCCGTAAGGCGATGAGCGCTTTAAGCGAAGGGATAGACGGACTTATCGACGGCTTTACTTCCGCCCTCCCCGACGACGGCGAAACTACGGAGGAACCATCCGAACAATCGATAGATTGGGTTACCGTTTTTTCTAAAATAGAATCCCAAAAAGAAGAATATAACAGCGGAGACTACCGATACAAAGACGCCTACGTTCTCCGCGTCACCATAGATTCCGAGTTTTTGGAAGCCGTCTTCGGCGAGGATCTTCAAACCATGCTGACCGATTACGCTTCAGAGCTCGGCTTCGACCGCGACATAGTCGAAAAGATAGTAAGCTTAGGTCTTCTTGACGATTTGAAATTGATTGTCGAGTATCGTCACCATCTCGGCGAACTCGGACTTAAACTAATGAACGGCGACGACGAAAAGCCGCTGTTCGACTTAAAACTTTACATGACCGAAGCGACGGACGACGAGCTCGACAGCGACGGGCGTCTCGTCATCGAAACGCCGGCGGACACAGGCGAGATAGTTTTCTATAACAAGCTGACCCTTCCCGAGCATTACGGCGCAAGTTTCGGTGCGGAAATCACCTTCACCGAAAATACCGACATTTCTCCCTTCCTCGGGATTATGGTCGGAGACGTTACGGGCGCGAACACGCCGTTCGAGCTTTCCAACAGTGACAAATTGGTGCTCCGCGGCGACGTATGGGAATATGAAAGCGAAATCTACGGCGACGTTACCATATCATATCTGTCGGCGTCAACCGGCGACGAGACAGCCCTCGCGCGGCTGACCCTCGGAAACTACGACCCGGAGTACGCTTATGTCCGCCTGACTATTCCCGGGCGGGACGAAATGCGTTACAGGCTGACCCGGCGGGTGGTTTTTGACAGCTTCACCGAACTTACCGGTGAGGAGTTCGACTATGATTCGCTGATAGATCTTGTTTATGCGGTGCTGGGCGCGGCGACGGTGACTCTGGAAGGCTCCACTCTCGGGGCGAAGCTCATTTCAACGGAAAGCGACACGGTTCTGAACGACTTTTTCGAAGCCGAGTTCACCGCCGACGCCAACCTCTCATTCTTCTTCGAGCTGCCGTACGCTACCGAAGCGGAGTACGTAAATGAATTCGACCCGGTCGACTATCCCGTTCCTTCGGTACAGATACTCGGAAAAGGCGGGGAACCGATGGAGGAAGACAGTATCGTCCCATTCCACAGTATTTATGAGGCGCATTGGTATAACAGGGCGCAGGTGACAATAGGCGACAAAACCTATGAAATGGCAATAAGCTACACCGAAGAATCCACCACGCCGGTGGCGGGGAAAACCGAATACAGACCGGTTTCGCTGCTGATGGGCGCAGACGTCGGTTATATCATGCGCTTATTGGATGAAGACGGCGGAAAGTTGGTTTCCGGCATGTACGGCGACTATGCCACATATTGGGAAATCGATCCCACAACGGAGACTCCCTTCCCGGACGAAGTCCCCGTCGTCTATACCGACGGCACAACGGGAAATAAAAGCTATGTTATAAAGGACGACTCCGGCAAAGACATCGCAATCACCAACGAAAACATCAGGCAATACCTTGACGGAGTGCCTGCCAAGTATTATACCGTCGTCATCGGCGAAGGCTCCATAGCCGAAACGAGTTACAGGATTCGCCTCGAAATTCTTCCCGGGCGGCTGGTGGGATACACCGAAAACGCAGACGGCGTGCCGATAGTGGCGTCGGTTACCATTGACCCGCTCGAGTACGGCGCGGCGGTTATGTCCGACCCCGATTACGACCCGTTGAGGTACGATTCGACGGGCAGAACCTCGATAACTCTGCGTTTCGGCGGCGCAGGCAGTGCGGAACGTGAAGTCACCGTCGAAAACAGCGAACTTAATTGGGATACCAAAGAGCTGAAAGTCACTTTCAGCGCAGCCGAATGGGTCTTCTACGGGAAATATAACGGCACCGTCGACATCGCCGTGGCGGTGACGGTAGAACCCAAAGAAGACCCCGAAATCAGCATCACCGGCGAGTCTTTGGGAGTATACACCGTCGATTCGCTCCGTCCCGAGACATACCGCATTCCGACGACGACGGATGAGGCAAACGAAGTCAGGATCTACTTCGAGTCCGACCACTACAGGATCGTCGGCAACGAAGCCGACTATCTGAGGATATACGGGGCGCTCCCCGACTCCGATTATTTCGACGGCTTCTATGAATCCGAGCTTATCTGGAGCTACTCCGTAGCCACGCTGACTCCTATTGACGGCACCACACGGCCGCTCGCCGGCGGAGATGCCGGGACGACGGTCGCGGAATTCGGCTATGAAGGAAGTATCGGCTTAAAGACGTTGACGCTTTCCGTAAACTGCCCCTCCCGCGATGTTGAATATCGCTACGGCGGCAGCGCTTACGACGTCGGAAACCGCGAAAACGGTGCGATGATTCACGTGGCGGCATTTACCGCATACGGAGACGCCGACACCGAAACCTTTGCATACAGTCCCTATGCCGAAACCGTCATGCTTCCCGACACCGTCTATATCGAGGCTGTTTACCGCGAAGCAGGGCGTCCGAGAATGATAGGTTATCCCGTTGAATGGGAGGCGGATGACGGCATCGTCACCGAGGACGGTCTAGTGACCGCAAGAAGAGGGACGCGGACCGAATTTGTCGTCGTGGGTAAAATCGGCGGCAGTGATATTTACGACTATGCTCCCGTTTTGGAGCTCAATATGCTCGTCACCAATGAATCGGGCGAATACGAAAGCGTCGAATTCAGGGGCGGCACCGTCACCGTCGAAAATTATACCGTCAACGGCATGAACCCGTACGACTTGTTGAGTTACGAAGAAAACGGCGAAGTGTTTTATCGGCTGCCTACCGAAGTGGTGCTGAATTTTGCCGAGGAATCGGGGTTGGAGCAGGCGGAATATCCGGCTGAATGGTTCTTTGTCAGGGCGACGGACAGCGGAATGACGGAAGGCGTCCATTACGGCGCGATAGACTCCGAAGCGGCGTCGGCGGCGGGAAGGATCTACGCCGATAACTTCATCACTTCACCCGCGGGCGGCTCCTTCGTCTTTGCTATGGAAACCGCCGAAGGCGAAGGCATTTTGAGTCAGCGCATCGAAATCACCGTGTCCTTTGAAAGTGTCGCGGTGGTGACCGATTATATTTACGGCATCGGCAACGGCGACGAGGAGATAGACACCTACGCCCCGTACAGCAAGCAGCTTCTGGAAAAGCTGGAAACCGCCGCAGGAAACGGCTATACCGACCGTACGGAGATAGGATTTACTACCGCCGATATGGCGTTATCCGAAGTCGACGTATTGTGGAACAAGGAGAAGCTGGACGCATTTATAGCGGCGTTGAAGAGCCCGTTCGGGGGAACGCGTGAACTTGCGGGAACCGTTTATGCGGGCACCATTCTGGAAGCCGATATCTCCCAAACGTTCATTGTATCCGACAACACGATAACTTCCGACCTCGGCTTTATCAACCATCGCACCGATGTAAGCCGCCTTGTCGCGGAAGAGCCTTCCGAGGACGGTACCTTAAATTACACGCTGACGGTGGAGCGCATCTATGCGCTGACGGCGGACGGCGCCTTTGCCACGCCTTACGACTATATAGAATATCTCCTTTCGAATGTCGAATTTACCATCGGCGACACTCCGTATTTGGCAATAGCCGAGTATTCCGTCGACGGCGAAGACTTCAATAACCGCGCATATCAGCGCGCGGGCACCGTTTATCCGGAAGGTGAGGCTCCCGTCGGCGGTATCGTGGCGGTCAACTTCTACGTGACGAATCTCTACGGCGCGGGCTCCTGCGTCCAGCCGATGAATATAAGAGCGGTCTTCCATAAGTCGGTGGTGCCGAGTCACGCCACGACGATTACCGAGTCTCTCGAAACCTATTCGGAGGACGGGGCGCCGCTGTACGGGTCGGGATACACTCTTCCCGATACTTTTGTGGTGACGTTTGCCTATACGATAAGCTCCGAGTCAAGTAACACCGTCGAATATACTGTGCCTATTTCGGGACTCAATTGGATAGCTCAGGGCACCTTCACCACCGACGATGGTGAAGTGGCGATACGGCAAGGCGATGAAGTCACCGTCATCCCGAGCTCGCTGATGGACTTTAACGGCAGCGCAACGATAATTTTAAGTACCCTTATCCCCGACGGCTTTACCCAACTCGGGCGGCAGATAACCATTCGACCGAAGATGATAACCAACGACGGAGAGACCTACCGCTACAATGCAGCTGCCACTGCGGAAAAAGGTTTCACCGTTGAGACGGGTTATATCAATATCCCGAACATCTTCGCCGTCTACTCTCTGCTGGACTCTCTGCAGGACGACAATTTCGAAAAACTCCTTCCGACGGTCATACAGCCGCAATCGCATAACGGGTTCACGACGGACTACGCCTTAATCAACTTCCCGCTGACCTCAGAGGGCTGGACGCCGGCGGAAGATTTTGCCGACGGCTCGGGCGGCTTCGTCGATGCCGGTGAATTAAAGAACATTCTGACCTCCAAGGGCTACGAAGGGTTGCTTGCCACGGGCGAGATATCGGGGTACGGCGGCGAAACGCAGACGGTCAAACTTTTCGTCCGCGTCACCCCGCTTTCTTCCCCCGCGATAGTTCCCGTTAATCTGACCGACTCCGGATTCGATAGCGAACATCGGCAGCACCTGACGCTCGACCCCTACGGCGCATATTCTGACGCCTCGGGAGAATACAAATTGACGTATACTCCGACGATTTTGTTCGGCGGTTCGGTCGAACACACATTTACCCGCGGCGATATCGTTTATAAAGACAAAAACGGTGACAGTATATTCCGTATAAATTACAACGCCTACGGAAACGAATCGCAGGACATCACGATTGTGCTTCCGGACGGTACTTCCTTCGTCGTGACGGTGGACTTTATCGACAGGGAACTCGGCGAAGGTTCTCATATTAAGTATACCACAACTGCAAATGCGGGAACCCAAAGTGCGATATTTACGGGCAAGTATTATATCGATCCGTACGACAGTTCGACTTACACGCTGCCGACGACGGCGGATTTCTACTTTGGCGACGGGATAACGCCTTTGACGAATTATTCTACCGGGACGTGGCGTCTGAAAGAGGGCGCGTCCGAAATATTCGCATCCGGAAAATATCTTGGCGGCTATCACCCCGGAACGTATACGTTTGAAGGGAACCTTCCTAAGAGAGGAGAAGGAGACAAGTCCGGCGGCTCCACGTTCACGCTTACCGTTTACGTTCTGGAACGCGAGTATGCGGGTGAGGAGAGCTTCGAGTTCACTTTCGACGGCAATGAAGGACGCCCCGACCCGTTCACGGCGCTGGTAAGCGATCTTGACGTAGACGTGGAAATCACGAATACCGAAGACGGTGTTTACGAAGATTACTACAAAGAGCTGACTCCGGTCGAGCCGGACGTGCTGTGGAAAAAGAAAAAGGGTGGTGCTGCACTTACCGACAACGACCTTCAGATTTTCGGTGGCTACGACTATGAGCTCACCGGTTCGATAGGATACGGCGTAGGGAGTGAAAGAAGCGCCGTTGAGGATGTCGGCGGCAGAGTCACCGCTCCGAAAATATCCTTCGACGCTATCGGAAGAAGCGTTGACGGCAACTTCGAAGTCGGTGCAAACAACCTTGTTTTTGAATTCAATCCCTTCACTTTCGAGTGCATGGAGAGCGAGTTCACCGTGCGTTTCAAAACGACCAAGGGCGACAATATCGATGTGACGTTTACGGAAGAGGGAGTGATCGGAGGCGACGCTTCCGGGAAGGCGGTCGCCGCAGTGCTCATATGGGACGAGCAGTGGAAGAAGGACATTCAAGGCTCCGCCGAAGAATCGCAAGGCTACTACCGTATAATTTTAAGCAACCGCAACAAGGACGGCGGCACATATTCTCCCGCCATAAACTATCAATATATTACGAGGCAGATTTCGATAGACGAAATCGACTTGGGCTACGGGCAGGCGGGTACCGGCGAAGTAGAACTTGTCATCGACCCGCTTAACCCCGTCATTCCCGTGTCGGCCGAGGCATTCGGCAGGGTGCAGGGCAGCGCGTCAGGCACCGGGGAGCTGTATTCCGTAGGGCAAGTGGCGATAACCTGGGTTGATAACGCCGACGGCACATCGGTTTACGACAGACCCATCGGTGGCGGAGAGAGGACGTTTACCATCAACGTGGTGACCACCGAGGGCTACGTAGAACAAGAGGATATATTTAACATCAAGGTCATCTATCTGAACAGAATCCCCACCGTTTTTGCCACCACAAACGGAAATTACTCCACGGCACAGATGGAGGCGGGGGCATACCCGTTGATGAAAAATACGGGTGGCGCGAGGGAATACTACTTCAATATCGACCCGACGAATCAATATCTGTTCGTGAGCGACCTCAGCGATTCAAACACCCGCTATCTCAGCGAGGACAATAAAACCTATATCAAATCCAAGTATCTGCTTCCGGACAGCATAGTAGTGCAGTTTGCAAACGCTTATTCTGCGGGAAGTACGGCAGGAGAGGCGCTTGAAAAACTCGGGGAAACCATTACGCTTACAGATATAGAGTGGCTTATTGTGCGCGACTGCGACCCGGACACCCCCGATCGTTACCGCGACATCACTCTGGCGGGAACCGATGTTTTGGGCGAGATTACCGCAAAACCCAGAGCCTTCCGCATAAGTTATCGGACAGGAACGGGAGAGGAAGTCGTAACCGAAAAATTCGACTATTTCGGAAACGACAGCTTCCTCAGCACCCTCTATCAGCTGGTACTCGAAACTCCCGACAGACAGGTAGCTCGCACTTCGATATCGGAAGCGACGCTGACAAACGAAGGGCTTTACTATCAAAGGGCGGGGGACGAATGGTATATCGACCCGTACGATATCAGTTTCCCGACCGAGATCACGGTGTACTTCGGGTTCGGCGCGGGCGGCGCGGGCTATTCGAGGACATACACCAACGTCGAGTGGACGTGGGAAGAGGAGTATCTCGAAGATCCGAGCGTCGTCACCGGGCTTGAGGGCGGACAGCCGCTCCCCGACGACTCCATTCTGCACAGAGTGGAAGCCTTTATGGAAATTTACGGCACGACGCTCATGGTCTCCTTCCCGGTAAGACACCGCTATATCGAGGAGACCAAGATAGAGACCCCCGAAGGCGCCACTACAAACCCGATGAACGGCGGCACAATTTATGTGCTGCAGGGCATACCGCTTGCAGAACAGCTTCCCGACAGGCTCTACTATGAGTTCGAGTACGAAGACGGCGCCGAAATCGCAGGCGTACCGCTGCAATTCGAAGCCTCCGAAATCGAAAGGCTCTCCACCGCCGAAGCGGGTACCGTTCACAGCGGCGTCCGCGGACAGTTGGGAATAAACAAAGGCAACATCGTCTTCACCATCGTCGTAGTCGATCCGAAGCTGTATTCCGTCGAAGAGACGACCGAAAGCGGCGCTGCGGTGTATAAAGACGGAGCCTTCCTGTTCGACAAGATCCCCATCGCGGTGACGATAACCGGAGCATATCTCCCCGGTCCCGAGCAGGACCTCCTCCCCAAGCGGATAGTACTCGACGACGTCGGTGGCGGGGCGTATTGGGACATCGACTCCATCGATTTCGTCACTCAGACTTCCGCTCCGTACGCCGTCGTCAATGCAAGCTACGGTTTCGCTTCGTCTACCGACAACGACCGTCTGTACGGTGATATCGATGGGTCGAGGAAGCTGAAGATTTCCTTTACCATCCCGATAGAGACTTACGTCTATACCTCCGTCCAGGATGCCTCGGCGGCATTGGTCGACGTTTCCTACCTTGACGGCGTTCCGTATGTTGAAGTGCCTTTGGGTACCCGTTTAACGGCGGATTTGTTACCCAAAGCGTCGGGTATGTCGATAACTCCGCTTTGGGATATGTCCGATGTCAACCATAATCAAGCAGGCACGTACGAAGCAAGATATTCTTATGTGAACGTCTACAACGAGACGCTCGTGGGAGTATTGAGGATAATAATCAATCGCCGTACCGTAGGCGAGGAGATGATCAATATCACCCCGGTGGTTGGTCTGGATCCCGAAAACTTCCTTGAACACAGCTATGCGGAAGGCGCACTCGATATCGAAAAATATATCGTGATCAACGAAACATTCCTGCGCGCCGACGGCTCGCTCGGACTGCCTGAAGGCTACATCGTGCATTACTCGATAAACGACGGCACCACCTGGCAAAACGAACAGCCGATAAACGTGGGAGAATACCTTGTCAGGATCACCGTCAACGATTATAACTACGAAGGCTACCTGATATTCGAAATGCTTATTACGGAAGCCAACGTCTACCTCGAAGACAACATTGACTTCGTTGACGAAACGGGCGGAGTCGAAATCGAAAGCAGCGGCAAATGGGAATACGTTTACGACGGCGCGGGGCACGCACCCGTGGCGGCGGGCATTCCCGAGGGATTGCAAAGAGAGACGCTCTTTGCCGCTTACGATCCCTCGCTGTCCATAGCGGGTCACAACTTTACGTCGGCTGCACTTCCGAGAGCTGCGGGCTCGTACGTTATGCGCGTGGCGTTCAATGCGGAGCAGAATAATTACAACATCGTAGGTTCCGAGACCGTGTTCTACGTCAGGATCGACATCCGCAAGGCGACGATTGACGGTGTGACGGTGGTAAGTGAACTTGAATATAACGGTACCGAGCGCGACGCCGTTATCGAAGGGCTGCCGCAGGGAGTCAATTCCGTAGTTTATGTCTATTACGACGAAGCCGGCAATAAATTGGACGGAAAACCGAGAAATGTCGGAAAATATGGCGTCGATATCACGATAAACGGCGGCAACAACTATACCGATTACAGCATATCGGACGCAACGTTCCGGATATACGCGAGGGAAATAATAATAAGTATCGGCAGAATACGTAGCGAATATTTAAGCGAGATCCTGCCGTACGACTCCGAACTCAGCATTTTATATGCGGGCGACGAATCGCTCCCCGGCTTGGTCGGCGATGAACTGAATATGGTCAACGCGCCCGACGGCGCGCCGGCGGGGTATGTGGGAACGGCGTTCTCGTCGATTTTCCCGGGAATGGCGATAAAGCCGTTGGACGAGAGCGGCTCTCCGATAGAATTGAACTCCCTTTATATGATAGGCGAGTATCCTCTCGGAATGGTGGGCAATTGGATCAACACCAACTACGACTATGAATTGAGGCAGGTTGACGGCTCAAGAAGCGGCGTATACGAGATAGCCGCGGTGCTTGCGGGTTCCGCGGTCGTCCGCAACAGGAAGGAACTCGAGACATATCTCACAAGGCTCCACCAGGGAACGCTGACTACCGGCTCTACGGCAAGGCTCTATCTGATGCCGGGCGAGTATGGCACGATAACCGTCAACGGTTCCGTCAACGTATCGATAATCGGCTCCTACGAATTCGACGAAAACGGCGAACCGCAGATTGCGGTCTCCTTCGAGAAGATAATCGTCGAAAGCGGCACGGCGCTCCTGGACATTCTGAGTTTCACGGCAAAGGAAGGCGCCGACAGCGTCTATGTCGGGAAGAACGCTTCCGTCACGATAAGCCGCTCGCAGTTCTTCAACGGCAGCAGCGGCAAGCTCCCCAACTCGACGGCGATACGCGTCGTCGACGGCAGGACGGGCACGTTGTTGGTTTCGTCAATCGAGGTGCGCGGTTACGGCACGGCTATACAGGTGGATTCCGGAAATATTCAGATTTCCGATTCGTCGATAACCAACTGCGTGTCGGGTATCATTTCGCTGAAAGGTTCGGTTTCGGTCAGCGATACGAAGTTTATAAGCAACATTCTGGCGCTGAGTATAGGTATGTCCGAGGACACCCCGGTAATTTCCGGCGCGGAGTTTGCAAATAACAACGTGGCTATCGAGACCCGCGTGCCGCTCAGAAAAGACTACGACGCGCAGAACATCTTCCTCAGGAACGTTACCGACGTCATAGAAAACTTCTGACATAGGGTGGCTTTCGCCAACAGAAGGCGGCTTTGAAGAGTTTAAAATCCGCACTTTCGGGTGCGGATTTTTTATGGTCGGGAGAAGCCTTGCGGTGCCCCGAGCGGGGCAGTCGCAATTTGCCGCATATTTAGTTGACTTGCCGGGAATATTCAAGTATAATATTTTAGCGCGAGTCCGGATATTTAAATTCAGACTTAATTATAAATATTACTCTTATACAGGAGACGCATAGCAATGAAAAGAACCTATCAACCCAAAAAAAGGCACAAGAAAAAAGTGCACGGTTTCCGTGAAAGAATGAGCTCTAAGGGCGGCAGGAACGTCCTTTCCCGTCGCAGAAGAAAGGGCAGAGCCAACCTTTCCGCCTAAGCGCGATGCAGGCTCGTTACCGCCTCAGGAAAAACGGCAGCTTCCAATACATCTACCGCAACGGTACCGCGGTCCGCGGAGAGCTGATGACGATGATTTTCGTTGCGGCACGCGGCATAAAATTGGGAGTTTCCGTTTCCAAAAAGGTGGGAAAGAGCGTCGTCCGCAACCTTGTCAAGCGTCGGATAAACCATGCTTTTTCTGCTTTTATCCCGCTTCTGAAAGGTGAACACAACTACGTTTTGGTGGCGCACGAAAGTATTGCCAAGGGAAGTTTCAACGACATTTCTTCGGAGATTCGGGCGCTTTTGAAACGCGCGGGGCATTTATCGGAGGAGAAGGTTTGATAAAAGCCGTCTGCAAAGCGCTGATCTTAGGATACAAAAAAGTGCTTTCGCCGATAATGGGCAGGGGCTGTATTTACACTCCGACCTGTTCGATGTACACTCTGGACGCCATAATGAAATACGGCGTTTTAAGAGGAATATTGATGGGCGCGGGGCGGATAATGCGCTGCACTCCCTTTCATAAGGGCGGGTTCGACCCCGTAAAAGAAAACTTCAAAGGAGCCGCAAAATGGACGTTATGAGTCTGGCAACGGAATTAAACCTTGTCGGAAAACTTGTATACAACGTACTCTACAAATGGGTCGCAGGCTGGGGGATAGATTCCGAGCTTATCGGCGCTTTCGGAGTGACGGTCATACTTTTCACGGTATTTTTGACGATTCTGACGCTGCCTCTCGATATCTGGCAGAAGATGATAACAAGGAGCAATTCCCGCAAAATGCGCGTCATGAAGCCGGAACTGGACAAAATCAACAAGCTCTACGCCCAGGATCGCAACACGCTGATGTTAAAGCAGCGCGAACTTTATAAAAAATACAAGTACTCCACCTTCAAAACCTGCCTTCCGATGCTGGCGACCTTCATTATCTTCATGGTCGTCTTCTCGGGGTTCAACTCCGCCGTCAGGTATCATAATTCCGTCGTTTACGAGGAATTAAAAACCGTTTACAACGAAACTTACGAAGAGGCATATATCGAAGCCGACGGCGATGGACTTTCCGCCGTCGATGCCGACAAAGCCGCCACCGAAGCCGCCGAACAGGCTGTGCTTCAGGCATACAAACCCGAAAGCTTCCTTCTCACCACTTCTATATTCATGCCGGATACCTGGGAAGATCCCATCCCCGACGCCGCGACGTTTACGGGAACGGGGCTCGGCAGTATCGGCGTACCCGGTACCGACGCGAGGGAATATAACGACGTCATGAAACCGTTGATAGAGAAGTACAACTACACCGATTCCGGTAAATCCGCCTGGAACGGCTACCTGATACTTCCCGTGTTGGTGACGGCTCTCAGTATAATTTCCTCCAAACTCATCAAGCCGCCGGAACAGCCGCAGGTCGCGGGTCAGACCGACGAGCAGCAAAAAGCCCAGCAGTCGCAAATGAAGATGATGACCTACATCATGCCGGTGATAATGGGTATCTTCTCGCTGTTTTACAGCGCGGCGTTCTCGCTTTATATGTTCCTGAGAAGCTTTCTGTCCTTTGCCTTCAACCTTACCTGGAACATCGTCCTGAAAAAGCGCGACGCCAAACAACTCGATTATGAAATGTCCGTTACCGTCAAAAAGTAACGCGGAGTAAAAGCATGAACGACAACTACGAAAACAATAATTTTTCCGACATCACGGAAGAGGGAGCGATCGCTCCCGGTGAGGAAGTTTCTTTTTCGGACGAAGCCAAGCCTTCGGAAGAAGAATGCATCCGCGCCGAAGCGCGCGTTACCGACTTCATAAACGGGCTTTTGGAGCATATGCGCCTCAGCGCCGACGCCGAAATCACCCGTGAAAACGAACATATCCGCATCAGGATCTCCGGTAAGGACGCGGGCGCCGTCATCGGTTACCGCGGCGAAGTGCTGGACGCCGTGCAATACCTCTCTCTCTGGATAGCCAACAAGTCCGTCAAGGAGTTCATCCGCGTATCCATAGACGCCGAAGGCTACCGCAAAAGAAGGAGCGATACCTTGAAAAATCTCGCCGAAAGGCTGGCAAGAAAGGCAGTTCGCACCGGAAGAAGGGAGATCTTGGAGCCGATGAATCCCTTCGACAGAAGGATAATTCACACCACGCTTGCAGACGTTGACGGAGTGGAGACGGTTTCCAAAGGCGAAGGCAAAGACCGCCACGTCGTCATTATTCCGAAGGCGGAGCGCTCCTTCGTCAAGCCGAAATCGGGCATCACCGAGGTCACCGACAGGCGCTACGGCACATCTTCTTCCTTCCGCCACAAAGGTGCGGGCAGGGGGAAAAGCTACGGCGTGCCCCGCAAAAAGCCCTTTTAATCCGGTTATGTCCGACGTTATAGCAGCAATCGCCACGGCTTCGGGAGAGGGAGCCGTCGCAATAGTCAAAATTTCGGGAAGCGGCGCCGACAAAGTGGCGTCGCAGCTCTTTTTCAGGGAAAATTTCGAGTTTTCTGCCGCGGAACCCAACAAGTTATACCTCGGCACCGTGCGCGCGGGGAGAGTGGAGGACAAAGCCTTCGCCGTCATCTTCCGCGCCCCGAAGTCGTATACCGGCGAGGACGTTGTGGAATTGCAGCTCCACGGCGGCAGAGTAGTGGCGGAAGCCGTGTTGGAAGCGGCAGTCTCTTTCGGCGCGAGACCCGCTGAGCCCGGTGAGTTCACCAAGCGCGCCTACCTGAACGGAAAAATGTCCCTTTCGGAAGCCGAAGGCGTGGAAGCGATAATCCTTGCCGATTCCGAGGCGGAAGCCGTCGCCGCATACCGCGCTTTGGGTGGTGAGCTCGACAGAACGATACGCCTGGCGGGAGATATTCTGGTTGAGGCTGCCGCTATGACCGACGTCGCTCTGGACTACCCCGAAGAAATGGCGGATGAGGAAAAACCTCAGATTTTAGGCTCCTTAAATGAAGTAAAAGGTATCCTGAACTCGCTTATAGGAACCGAGCGCGACAGAAAACTAGTGACGGACGGAATCTCCGTCGTGCTGTCCGGGCTGGTGAACGCCGGGAAGTCTTCGCTGATGAACGCCATTTGCGGTGCCGAGCGCGCGATAGTCACCGAGTACGCCGGGACGACGAGGGACGTTTTAAGGGAACGACTGGAGATCAACGGTATCAAGGTGACGCTTTCGGACACGGCGGGCATCCGCGAAGGCGCCGAGGGAGCCGAAAAAATAGGAATAGCTCGGGCGGAAGAAGCCTATAAAGGGGCGGATCTCGTGCTCTTTGTCATGGACGGCACCGAGCCCGAGGGCGAAGAGGAAATTGCGCTCTACCGAAAAATATCCGTTAAACCCAATATCAGAGTGCTGAACAAGTCCGACGAGAGCAAGTACCCGCGCGAGGCGGACATCATCGTTTCGGCGGTGACGGGGGAAAATCTTTCCGCTCTCCGCGAGATGATAGCCGAGAAGGCGGGGCTGAAAAAAGGCATCAACCCTCCGCTTATAAGGGAGAGGGGACTGCACGCTGCCATCACGGCGCTCAAAGCCGTGGAGGAAGCCATCACGGCGCTGGGGAGGGAGACTCCGGACTGCGTGGCGGTGGACATCAAGGAGGCGCTCGAAAGACTGTACTCGATTACCGGCGAGGATGCAAAAGAAAGCGTCGTAGAGGAAATTTTCGCCCGGTTTTGCGTAGGGAAATAGAGGAATTACGACAATGAAGAAGATTTTTGAGGCTGTCGTGATCGGCGCCGGTCACGCGGGAGTCGAGGCGGCGGCGGCACTCACAAAGCTCGGAAAACGCACCCTTTTAACGACGCTCTCCGCCGAGGCGGTGGCGTTTATGGCTTGTAATCCTAACATCGGGGGCACCGCTAAGGGGCATCTCGTCAAGGAGATAGACGCTCTCGGAGGCGTCATGGGCGAAGTGGCGGACGCGGCTACGATTCAGGTCAGGATGCTGAACAGAGGGGGCGGCGAAGCGGTGCATAGTCTGCGCGCGCAGGTCGATAAAAACCTCTACCACAGGTTGATGAAGAGGCGGATGGAGTCGACGGAAGGGCTTTCGGTATCGGAAACCGAAGTCACCGACATATTGTTTGACGGAAACCGCGTGAAGGGGGTCGTCACCGCAAACGGCGACGAAATCGAGGCAAAAGCCGTCGTTATTGCGACGGGAGTCTATCTGGATGCAAGAATTATAACGGGCGATTACGAAAGAAAGACCGGTCCCGCAGGCTTTATGCGGAGCGAGCAGCTTTCCGGAAATCTCGTCAAGCGCGGTTTGGATATCCGCCGTTTTAAAACGGGCACGCCGATGAGGGTGCTGTCGCGGAGTATCGACTACGACAAAATGGAGCTCCAGCCCGGAGAAGAGGGGCTCCCCGCCTTCGGCATGCTGACCGACTTTACCCCCGATAACGACTGCCCTTGCTACCTTACCTACACCAACGCCGAAACCCATAGGATAATTTTGGAAAATCTCGAAAGGGCGCCGCTGTATAACGGCTCGATTTCGGGAATAGGACCCAGATATTGCCCGTCGATAGAGACCAAGGTGGTGCGCTTCAAGGACAAGGAGCGCCACCAGATTTTTGTCGAGCCCGAAGGAAAGGACACCTATGAAATGTATATTCAGGGCTTGTCGACCTCCCTTCCTTTTGACATTCAGGAGCAGATGCTGCACACCGTCAGGGGCTTGGAGCACGCCGAGATAACCCGTTACGGTTACGCCATCGAATATGACTGCCTGAATCCGAAGTGCCTCAATGCCGCGCTCCGGATAAAAGGCTTTGAAGGACTGTATTCTGCGGGGCAGATCAACGGAAGCTCCGGTTACGAAGAGGCGGCGGCGCAGGGCTTGATAGCAGGGATAAATGCCGCAAGGTACCTGGACGGAAAGGAACCCGTCGTGCTTCCCAGACACTCTTCCTATATCGGAGTGCTGATCGACGACCTTGTTACCAAAGGGACGGAGGAGCCCTACCGCATGATGACTTCGCGTGCAGAGTACCGGTTGCATTTAAGACAGGACAACGCCGATATCCGGCTCACCGAATTGGGGTACGAGATAGGGCTTGCAGGCGAAGAAAGGTACCGGAGGCTTCTGAAAAAAAAGGGGGAGATCGCCGATTTAAAGAAACTTTTTTCAGAATTAAGATACCGTACCCTTGAATTGACGGCGCTGGGGATCGAACTCTCCGAAAGCACAAAAACTTCATTTTCGGTAGCCGAACTTATAAAAATGGGAACCAAGACCGAAAATATAAGAAAGCTTATTCCCGACGTGGGAAACTACATGGCGGAAGCCGTCACAAGTGCCGTCATCGACGTAAAGTACGCGGGATACCTGGAAAAAGAAAGGCGCAGGGTGGAGGAAGAGGCGCGTCTTAACGACTATAAAATCCCCGCCGATATCGACTATGACGACGTAGACGGGCTGAGGACGGAAGCGCGTGAAAAGTTAAAGGATATTCGTCCGATGACCTTGGGGCAGGCGTCGAGAATTTCGGGTGTCAACTCCGCCGACATCACGGTGCTGCTTATTTATCTGAAAAAAAAGAAGCGTTGAAGCCGTATCCGTCAGCGAATTGAACTCAAAAGGGAATATTTACTAAAATTTTACGCTTTTGATGAAATCGGGGGTATTCCTCCGCGGGCAGAAAAATCAAAATCTCTTCAAACTACCGACTTTTTGCCGCCGATGTCGGCTTTTCATGCGATAATGCAAGACCTCGGATAAATAAATAACTAACCATAGATACATTCTGCTTGTCTTTACCCCTCTTTACAGCCTTCCCCGGGTATGCTATAATCGAATTAACATGGGGTGAACCCGTAAAAAAATTGGAGGATAATAATAATGAAAAAAAGAATTCTTACCATAGTTGCCGTATTGGCACTTGCCGCGGTGTTGGCTGTCTCGCTGGTCGCCTGCATTCCGTCCGATCCCGCAAAAGCCAGAGAAAATCTCGAAGAGGAGGGATTTTTCGTTCTCCCTGAGCTTATAACGTCTCCGCTTGTTGCTTCTCTCTCATTGGCCGTAGAAGGATTTGATGAAATGATATATGCAACAGACATCTCCGCAGAAGCAATACTGCAAGACCAAACGCCGGGCGAAGCGATTATTATACTCTATTTCGATTCCTCTGACAATGCCAAGGCTTTCTATGAAGGAGACATTATTCAAGAGCTAAAAGAAGAAGTTGATAAAGAGGGTACTGCCCAACTCAAGAAGCAAGGCAAGATCGTCTATATCGGCACCGAAGCAGCCATCAAAGCCGCGAAATAATTCAGATTGGCAGGAAGTAAGTAAACCCGAAAACAATTGAACAACAACAAAGGGACGGTTCTTCGGAGCCGTTCTTTTTTCGGAAAAACAGTTCGGAAAGTGGCAAATGCCGTAAGGTGTGGTATAATCGAAGTATGGAGAAATGTTATGTCTGTCCCAATATGTGCGGAGTCGACAGGGAACGGGAGAAGGGCGTATGCTTGTGCGGCGCCGAACCGATAGTCAACCGTGCGGCGCTCCACTCTTACGAGGAACCGCCTGTTTCGGGAACACGCGGTTCGGGCACGATATTTTTCGGTGGCTGCATCATGCGCTGCGACTTTTGCCAAAATTACCGTATAAGCCGTAATCCCGTCGGGAGGAGCTATACTCCGCGGGAGCTTTCCGAACTCTATAAAAGGCTCGAATCGGAAGGGGCGCACAACATAAACTTCGTTTCCGCCACCCAATGGACGGACGCCGTCATCGAGTCGTTTAAATTCTACCGCCCCAAAGTTCCCGTCGTGTGGAACACCTCCGGCTACGAAAGAGCGGAGACGGTGGAACGCCTTCAGGAATTTGTCGACATATGGCTGCCCGATTTCAAGTACTCCTCGGAGGAGCTGGGGCGGAAATTGTCCGGAAGGAGTAACTACCCCTTAACGGCGCTGAACGCTATTTCGCTGATGAGGAAACTAAGCCGTGACCGCTACGTCCAAGGCATAATGCAGTCGGGACTCATCATACGTCATTTGGTACTTCCGGGCTACCTTAGTAACAGTTTCGGGGTGCTGGACATGATAAAAAAGGAAATCGGCACGCAGACGACAGTTTCGATAATGAGTCAATTTACACCCCCCGAATGCTCCGAGATAATTTTAAGGCGGTTAAAGCCTATCGAATATAAAGCCGTCGTCAGATACGCCGAAAAGGCAGGCTTCGGGAACGCGTATATCCAGGAGCTTGACTCCGCCGACTCCTCTTACACTCCACCCTTCGAGATATAATTTCACGCTTCCGTTTTTCGAGGCGGCGGGAGAGCGCGTTGAGCGGCGTCAAATCCGGAGCGGCGGAGGCTACCCAAGCAAAAAGCCCGTTATTCCGTCGGCGATCGCCTTGACCAGTTTTTGACGGTATGCGTTTTCAAGCAACAATTTTTCGTCCTCGGCGTTGGATAAAAATCCGCATTCGACGATACAGGAAGGGTATTCGGAGCAATTCAAAATGTAATAGTCGCCTTTCAGCGCCGAATAGCCGCGTCCGACGTATTCGATGTTCAATGCGTTCAATTTATCCTGTATCGAGGTGGCGAGGCGTTTTCCGTCCTCCGAAAAGTCGTTGAAAAACAGTTGCGCTCCCCGCCTCAAAGAGGAGGGGAACTTGTTACAATGTACGCTGACGACAACGTCGGGAACGGCTTTCAAAATGGTTTCTTTCCGCTTTTCCATGTCGAGAAGTTTTTCGCTTCCCGCCTTGGCGACGGTACCTTCCGCCGTCCGCGTTTTTATGACGTTATAGCCTCTTTCTTCGAGCTCCTTTTCAAGCAAAATCGCGATATCCAGGTTGATTTCGGCTTCGGTGACGCCGGAGTTTTTCCCGACTACTCCGCCGTCCGCGCCGCCGTGACCGGGGTCTATGACGATTGTGGGAGCCACAGCCGTCCCGGGGAGCGCAAATGCGCCGTGAAAAGCGAGCGCCACGACCGCCGCAGCGACGACAAGCGCACAAATCAACATCGCCGTTTTGCTTCTAAACATGGTGCCTTTTCCGTAAGCCCCGTTTGGGAGTACCTAAACCCGAAAATTCGAGCTCTTTCGACAATGAAATTTCAAAGTTATCCACATATTGCCGAGTTATCCACATAGTTATCAACATTATATTCGGGAAAACTTCCGATAAGAAGGGGGAAGACAAAAAATTTTCTTCCGAAAAAAGCACTTTCGCGGGCGGTAATTGCAGGGAAATATTTACACGCGCGCGGGAATTTGGTATAATTTCGGTATGGAGCCCTCTTGGAAAGGAAAAAAGGTGGCGGCGGCTGTCTCCGGCGGCATCGATTCGATGGTGATGCTGGACATTTTGTTGAAGTCGGGATTGAGACCGCTGGTCATAAATTTCGAACACGGCATTCGCGGAAAGGAGTCGGAAGCCGATTCCGCCTTTGTCGCGGAAAGCGCCGAAAAACTGGGGCTTCAATGGAGAGTTATTCCGCTGGATGTGCCCGCCTACGCCTCGGAAAAAGGAATGAGTCCGGAGGAAGCGGCGCGGGAATTAAGATATGCGGAGTTTGAAAAGCTCCTTGAATCGGGGGAAGCCGACGTCGTGGCGCTTGCACACCACTTGGACGACAACGCCGAAACGATTCTGATGCGTCTCTTCCGAGGCACCGGTATAAGGGGGCTTTCGGGTATCCGCGACCGCAAGGGGTACATACACCCCCTTTCCTCCATGACGAGAGCGGAGATAGAAAAATACGCCGCCGAATGCGGTATAGCGTTCAGAACAGACTCCACCAACTCCGACCCGCGCTACACCAGAAATTTCATAAGATTGAAGCTTATTCCGCTGATAAGAGAGCGCTTCCCGGGTTTTGAAAAGCGCATGAAGCGACTTTCGGAGGCGGCGGAAGAGGTCGAAGAGCTTCTGGACGCGTTGAAAACGCCGCCGATAGAGGTAAAAGGAGGGCTGGCGCTGCCGTTGGAAGCATTCGATAAGCCGCCCGCCGTCGTTAAAAAGTCGGTGGCGGAGCTTGTCGGGAAGCTGGGAATCACAAAGGACATGGAGGCGGCAAACTTCCGCTTCGTCATCGACCTCGCCCACGGAAAGACGGGGCGGCGGCTCTCGCTGCCTTTCGGCGTAGAGGCGAGGAAGGAAAAAGATCTGGTCGTCTTTATGCCGCCGAAAAAGGGAGAGGGCGGCGAATTCCCGTTTGATATCGACGGAAAATACGATTATTTCGGCACATTGTACTCTTTTGAGGCGACCGACAAGATAGAAAAAGGGGTGTTTGACCCCCAAAAAATCCCCGAGGGAGCCGTCATAAGGCTTCCCGCCTCGGGCGACAGGTTCCGCCGCTATAAGGGAGGGGAGAAGTCGCTCGGCGACTACTTCACCGACATCAAGTTCCCGACGAGAATGAGAGAGCTGACTCCCGTCCTCGCTTCGGGGCATGAGGTGCTTCTGATTTTAGGCGTCGAAGTGTCGGACGCACTCAAAGTCGACTCCGACAGCAAATATATTTACAAATGCAAAGCAGGTGAAAAATGAACGGCGTATTAAGTAAGGACATCCAAACAGTGCTTCTTTCCCGGGAGCAAATCGAAAAGCGCGTCGAGGAAATAGCCGAAGCCATCACACGCGACTATCGCGGCGAATCGGTGTTGATGGTAGGGATATTGCGCGGCGCGGTGGTCTTTTTTTCGGAGCTCGTCAAACGCGTCGACCTCGACGTGAGATTCGACTTCATGGTGGTTTCTAGCTACGGCTCGGGCACCGAATCGGGCGGCGAAATCAGAATAGTAAAAGATCTTTCACAACCGATAGAAGGTATGAATGTAGTGATAGTGGAGGATATAATCGACACCGGCTACACCCTGAAAAACCTTTTAAGACTTTTAGGAACAAGGAATCCGAAGAGCCTTAAAATTGCGGCGCTCCTCGATAAACCTTCCAGACGGAAAGTGCCGCTCGAAGGTGACTATGTGGGGTTTAAGGTTCCCAATGAGTTCGTTGTGGGATACGGATTGGACTATAACGAAAAATACAGAAATCTTCCCGATATCTGCGTATTAAAACCCGAGGTCTATTCGTAATGTTCGTCTCCAAGGCGTTACTTAAGCTTCGGAAGCTGTGGACGGCTCCCCTCTATATCGTCGGCGGCGCCGTCAGGGACGCCCTTTTGGGGTACTCCGTTTCCGACATCGATCTTGCTTCTCCGCTCCTTCCCGAAGAGGTGGTAAAGCTTTTGGACGGCAGCCCGTTTTCGGCTAAGCCCAATTCCGTCAAATTGGGGACGCTGGGTATCTGCGGCTTCGGCGAAAAGTTCGAGTATACCGCTTTCAGAAGCGATTCCTACGCCGACGGCGGACATCACACGCCCGCTTCCGTCGAGTTCGGAGTCTCCATTTTTGAGGACGCGAAAAGAAGAGATTTTACCGCAAATTCCATCTATTTCGACATCGGAAAAGGAGAATTCGTCGACCCCGTCGGCGGTATGGGAGATCTTGAACGGCGCATTCTGAGAACGGCGAGAGCTCCCGAAGAGGTCATCGACGAGGACGCTCTAAGGATCCTGCGCATGGTGAGATTTTCCGCAAAGCTCGGTTTTCAGCCCGATGCGAAGCTGTTTCAGGCTGCGAAGGCGATGCGCTTGAACCTTAACAACATCGTGCCCGATCGTATTCGCGACGAATTAGTCGGGATTATGCTTTCCGACGCCGAAAACGGCGTAAAAAATGCCCATGTCCGCGGGATAGAGCTGATGCGCGAGCTCGGAGTGCTGGAACTCATACTTCCCGAAGTTGCTGCCTGCATCGGCGTCGCCCAGAACCCCCGCTGGCACCGCTACGACGTCTACGGACACCTATTGAAAACATACGAAAATACGCCGCCGGAGCTTGAATTAAGGCTGGCGGGGCTCCTCCACGACATCGGAAAACCGCCTGCGGGCTCGGCAAAGGGAAGGACGGCGGAGCATCCCGATTTCGGCGCGTGGCTGGCAGGGAAACGCCTCGGCGAGCTCCGCTTTTCCGGAAAATTGACTGACAGAGTTTCGGAACTGATAAGACTTCATATGTTCGACCTTCGGGGCGACGTCTCCGAAAAAGAAGAGCGCCTCTTTGTGCTTGAACACTATAAATGCATTCCCGAACTCGTCATTCTGAAAAACGCAGACAGGGCGGGCTCCGGCATGAGAAGCGGTCCCTCTCCCGCCGGCGAACGACTCCTTAACACCCTCGCCGCAATGAAAAAAGAGGGGGTTGCGTTCAGCGTCGGGGAGTTGAAAGTAAACGGCAACGACGTCATGAAATTGCAGCCCGCACTCCGCGGCAACGCCCTCAGATCGCTGTTGCGGCGAAATGCCTTCGACCCCGAAGTGAGAACGCGTGAAGGCGCCTTAAAATACATTCGCGACTTTCCCCGAAACGGATAAAAACTTTCTTTCGTAACATACTCTCCCTATGGCGTGGCGGGGGAGAAAATTTTTTATTATTTGGATTTTAGGTATCCTGATTTTCTGTTTCGGTTACCCGATTTTAAATATTGAAAGCAACTGTTTTGCGGAAGAAAACAGCGGAAACGACTCCCCTGAGCTGCAATTTGCCTTCGAATTGATGGCGGAGTTCTCGACGGATTATTCTTCTTCGGCTGCCGGCAGAAAGAAAAATATCGAACGCGCGGCAGCGGCGCTCGACGGCGCAACGGTAGCGGTGGGGGAGCGTTTTTCCTTCAACGGGCGCGTAGGTAAAAGAAGCGCCGAGCGCGGCTATCTTCCCGCACCCGTCATCGAAAACGGACAGTATGTCCCGGGGGTGGGCGGCGGCGTCTGTCAGGTTTCTTCGACGTTATATAACGCCGTCATCAGGGCGGGTTTCGAAGAACTTCATGCCGTCCGTCACACCATTCCCGCAAGCTATGTGCCGTATTCCGCCGACGCCGCCGTCTCGGAAGCCACGGATTTTACTTTTTTGAACGATTCTCCCTATCCGGTCACGATAAAGTGCTCCGCCAAAGACGGAAAATTGACGGTGAAATTATACGGTTTTCCGTACTACACCGACGGTTTAAGCGTGAAATTCGTCAGCAATCTTATAAAGGAAACTCCCACCGAGGAATACGACGTGATTCGGGACGGAAAGGGCATGCCGAATGCGGGCGGCCGCGAACGGATAGTGCGCCGCGCCGTTCCGAAAAGGGAGAGCGAATTGATAAAAATCACCTATTATCTCGGGAAAGAGGTGGGGCGGAAGCGTTTCAGACATGACTTCTATCCCGCCGTAAAAGGGGTCAAAATAGTCGCCGGAGACAATGCCGGGGAAATCGTCGGATTTTAAACCGTTGTCGTCCCGGCTTGTCCCGACGGGAGGTGTTCCCCGCAACCGGCGCGGCGGAGCGGTCTTCAACGGGATACAGAATAGTAAAATGAGGGCGCATTCGGCGCAAAGAAGCCGCTTGTTGTCTTCCGACGCAAAGCGAAAACTTCCGTTCGCTTTTGGGGTTGACAAAGTACGTCTTCTCATATAGAATTAAAGTGGCGCCAGGTGCGCTTTCTTGAAAAAAGGAGAAGCGGATATGTCCGGAGCAACTGCCGAAGTATCGACCCAAACGGTCACAGCTCAACCCGCGCTCAAGACCTACACATCCAAAGAGCGCAACTTTTATCTTGCCGGCATGGTGGGGCAGAACATCATCTACAACATCATCGGTTCGGCGCTTTCCTATTATTTCCAATTTACTTTATTGATTCCCGCAATCGGCGTCAGCACGATAATGGCGATAGCGCGGGTCTGGGACGCCGTCAACGACCCGATCATGGGTACGATAGTTGACAGGACGCGTTCCAAGTGGGGTAAATGCCGCCCCTTCCTCATCTATTGTCCGTTGCCGCTGTTTATAGTGACGACGTTGTGTTTCGTCAACTTCGGATTCTATAATGCCAACGACATTGCGATGAACGTGCTTATCATCGGCTGGGCGGTATTTACATACCTGTTGTGGGAAATTGCCTATACCGTAGGCGACATTCCGCTGTGGGGCGTGACCTCGCTGATGACCGAGGACGAAAAGGACAGGAACAAGCTGCTTTCGCTGGCGCGTATTTTCGGCGGTGTCGGCGCAGGTATCACCCTTCTTGCGATGCAGCCCGCGGCGCTTGCGATAGGCGGCTGGTTAGCGGAGCCGATAGGGATTGAAGAGGCGGGCTCCGAGGAAGCGTGGGAGGCTTTGAACGATAAACAGGCGGAGCTCAGCGCGACTTTCAACGTCGAGCTTGAAAAGTACAACGCCGATCCCGAAGGGTATGAGGCGGCAACCGGCTTGGACTATGAAAAGCTGGCGGCGAAATATCTCACCACCGATCCCGTTATCGCGGAGGCTACCCGCCAGGGCGAAAGGTGGGGCTTTACGATAGCGGCGCTGGCGTTCGGGCTGTTGGGCTGCGGGCTCTTCCAGCTGTGCGGACCGAACATAAAAGAGAGGGTGCCTTCCTCCGAAAAACAATATACTCTGAAAGAGAACATTCAGATAATGTTCAGGAACAAGCCGTTCAGGCAGATCCTGATCTCCGGCATTCTCGGAAGCCCGAGAATGCTGATACAGACGGCAGCGATGCCGCTTATTTCCTACTACTTTGCCGACAAAAACCCGATAATGGCGATGGTTTATATGGTGGTGCTCGGCGGGGGAGTTTTCGTCGGTCAGTTTGCCGCGATGGCGTTCGCGCCGAAGGTGCTGACCAAAGTTTCCAAAAAGAACCTCTATAATTACTCCAACCTTGCGGGCGTGGTGCCGTTCATGCTGATCTACGTCTTCTATAAAGCCGACCCCACGGGGCTTGCCGATTGGGGCTGGGTGGTAGCGCTGTTCTTCCTGTTTATAGTGGCGGGCGGCTCGCTCGGTTTTTCGACGGTGCTGCAATCGTACATGATAGCCGACTGTATCGACTACGAGGAATACACCCGCGGCGTAAGAACGGACGGCGTATTCTTTGCGGGACAGACATTTATCGCCAAGATGCAATCGGGTATTGCCGCCATCATTTCGGGTATATTTTACTCCATATATAAATTCTCCGATGAAAATATCGATAAGGTCAACAACTACATCTCGGCGGGACTCACCCCGAGGGACATTCCGGAGTTCGAGCCCTTTATGCGGGTGCTGTTCGTCATAGTCTCCATTCCGCCGGCGATAGGCTGTATCCTGACGGTGATTCCTACATGGAAGTATTGCCTTGACGACGGCGAACACAAGCGCATCCTGGCGGAACTTGCCGCAAGACGTGCCGCCGCGGAAGGCGGGGAAAACGTTATGGGAGAGGTGACCGCGGAAGCCGGAGCCGACGACCAATAACCCGAAAATAAGTGTATATAACCCCTTTAACCAAGTCGGGAGCGTCCCTTTTCGGGGCGCTTTCGACGTTTTCGGGCGGGGAGCGCCGTCCGTACGGAAGAAAATCAAAAGACATCGTTTCCGAGACTTTGCCCGGGGAAAAAGGCGCGGCATGAAGGAAAACGCGCCTTAAAATTTCGTGGCGGATTTAATTTTACTCCGGGGCGGAATTTTGCTATTGACAGAACGCCTTTTTTGGTTTAGTATTATTATGTATAGAAGCGCGGGCGCGCTTGTTCGCGCGCATACACGTGAAAGAGGTAACATGTCGAAGAAAATTCCGCTCATTTTAATAGCCGCATTGATGGTCACGGCTCTGGCGTTTATCGTCATGGGCTGCGAGCGGAAAAGCGGCGAGGCGGAGCGCATAGAGGTCTTCGACACTCATATTTATCTTGCGCCGTACGGTGACGCCGACTCTCCCTACGGCGACCCCTCCACTTACAAGATAGAAACCAACGTTTACCCGTTGGAAACCGCCGACCAGGGGGTGCATTTTTCGTTGAAGAACTCCCGCGACAGGGAGTATCTGTCGGTAGGAGTCGACGGCACGATAAGCGCGAAAGGGGAGGTCAAAGCCGACGAGGAAGGCAATATTCAGGATATCGTCGTCGTGGTTACCAGTAACCAGAATCCTTCGCTCAGCGTCGAGATCACCGTCACGATAGAGGAATGTGAAGTCGAAAGGATATATTTCGACGACAACAATCTTATAGCCTATCTTTACGAAGATCCGGTACAGATAATTCCGCGCTTTTCGCCGGCGCACGCCATAATAGGAAGAAACGTCGAGTTTACATCCGACGACACAACGATAGCCGAGGTGGATGACTCCGGTTTGGTGACTCCTCTTCAGCCGAAGAAAGTGGCGGTCTGGGTGAGTACGCCCAGGCAGGGCGCGTTCGACGTTCCGGTGAGGGGCTTTATCACTATAGACGCCCGCTATGCCGACCTCAATTACAGCATGGATTTATTAAGCGAGCCCGGTGTGATGAAACAGATCTACGGCTCGCCCGAGACGCTGCAGTTCACCCTTTTAAGGCTTTCCGATATCTGCGATCCCGAGCCCAATATAATCTGGTACGTCAACTCTACCCAAATAGACGACGGTGTTTCCAGAAACAACACCACGCTGAATTACACCCCCTCGACGCTCCCGCCGGGCGAATACAACATAAGGGCGGAGCTGTATAATTCGACGCAAAGCCTCACTCTGGTTTCGGAAACCCTGATAATTTACGAGCCGTTGCAGGCGATAAGCCTCGATATGTCCGGCACTTCCGATTCGGCGGAGTTTATTGTAGGCGACGTCGCAAACTTCATCGTCACCTATACCAACGGACAATATCCGCCCGACCAATATCGTTGGACGGTAACTCATCAGCCGCTTTCAGGCGCGGCGAGCAGCTATTCCTTCAACAGGGCGCCTGCTTCCGCCTCCTCTTCCGGCAACCGTACGCCCGACCTCGGATATCAATTCGACGAACCCGGCAGCTACACCGTCTCCGTAGAAGCATACGTAAAGGGCGCGCCCACCGGCATTGTCGGGCGCCCGGTCACGCTGACGGTGCTTTCGAAAGGGGACGAAAGGAATATCTACGGCATGAAGGTGGACGGCATTTACGAGGCGGGCGAAACCTATGCCGAAATCAGGTGGGACGCGCTGCCGTACGACTCCGAAATCATCATCGAAATCGATAACGGCGTCAGGATCGTTTCGATATCTTCCGATTCGAGCGAGTATGCCGAGTACTTCTCGCCCGGCTCCTTCAAGGTGCCCGCGAGGCTTGCCGGACTCGATATAGACTTCAGAGTGCGCATGCGCTCCGGTAATACCTCCTGGACGGAATGGATGGAATACTCCGCCTCCGATATCCAGGGAAGCGCATACCCGTATTTTGAAGAGATAGTGCCCGGCACCGGTCTGGACAGTTATATTTCCGACATCGAAGAGCTCGGGGAACTCATCAATTACTTCTCCCTCTTCCGCCCCGAAACCGACTTCGTCGACGTCAACGGAGACAATTATACAGTCAACTTCGAATTGTATATCCCTATAAATTACGACGCCGAGATCTCCGAAAGCGACTATCCGTTCGCCGACAGGTTTGCCGACGCCGGCATCAGGGACTTCAACAATGCCCAGAAGAACGCATATAAGGTGCTAGCGGCGGCGATCTATTCCTATGTCGACACCGTCAACATGAGCTATACCATTGCCAAAGATTCCGTTCAGGGCGGCAGAGTAGGTTACACGCTTACATTCCTTTCAAGTTCGATTCCCGACGCCGAGTCCGACACCGGAGGCGGTTACGAAAACGCCGCAATCTTTACGCACTATTCCGACTCCCCGCGCGGCGAACAAGGCGTGCTTCCGATAGAAAAACTTTCCGCCGATACAATGAGTGTTTCGACCTCGGGACAGCTCCTGTATGCGCTCACGCGCGGATACAGACCCGTTCCTCGGGCGGGTTCCGACGCCGAAACCGTCTACAACGCGGCAAAGAAGATATTGAACTCCGTCATAGGCGACGAGATGACGGACTACGAAAAGGCGCTCGCAATCTTTGATTGGATGACGCTGAACGTCGCTTACGACCATGCAGCCGCCGCGGCGGGCGAAGTCAATTACTCCGACAGGGCGTTCTTTATCGAGGGCGCGCTCTTCGACGGCGTCGCCGTCTGCGACGGTATTTCGAAGACTTACTCCTTGCTGATGCTCCTGGAAGGTATCCATACATACAGAGTCTTCGGCAACTCCAATGGCGTGCCGCATGCCTGGAACGCCGCTGTAATCGACGGCAAGCTGTATTATGTCGATCCCACCTGGGCAAACACCACTACCAACTGGGGCGGCGAGCAGCTGGAACTCATCTCCTACGACACCTTCATGATGACCGAAGAGGAACTTGACGTCGGGCACGTTACCTATGGCGTCTACCCCGCGACCCCCGACGAAGGGCGCTCGGAAGAAGTGTACGAGGCGGAGACCGCGGAGGGCTTTGACTTTACGATAAACGACGACTCGGAATTCCTTCCGGTGTTCGGATACATTGTCGATCACACCGAAAATAACGAAGTTTGGGTATCCGTTTGGATAGATTATGAGTACCTGAACAGCGATAGATTCCTCGGCATGACCAATAACCAAATAGAAACCGAATTGCAAAACATGGCTCAGACGGCGACTCAGGAAAACGATGCGGAAATCACTTCCGTACGCATAAACAAACTCGGATATAACGGCTGGGAATTTTGGGCGAGAGTCGTCATTACGGGATAGACATTATTTTTTTGGAGATAGATTTTTTATGAAATCCGGAATAGGAAGCTGTTTTTTGGGCAGGACGCTGGAACTTACGGACGGTAATATCGTTGTGGGCGTGACGCTGGACGTGGGACCCAGGATCATCAAACTTCAAAAAGTAGGCGGTGAAAACCTCATGTTCGAAGACAGAGGCGACGAAGTCAACAAGGACGTCTCTTCCGTCTACGGTGCCGGCAAAATGTGGCATATCTACGGCGGACACAGGATGTGGCTTTCGCCCGAGAGTCTTTCCACATACTATCCCGACAATGCTCCCGTCGTCTCGGAACTCACCGCGGACGGAGCCGTGTTCACCCCGCCCCCGTGGAAAGAATGCGGCGTGCAGCCCGTTTTGCGGCTGAAATTTACGTCTGACGGCGCTTTGGAAGTCATTATGAGTTTCAAAAACATTGCCGATTACCCGCAAAAACTCTGCATTTGGGGCTTGACGGTGATGAAGGTGGGCGGCACGCTGACGTTGCCGCTCTCGACGAAGGATACCGGCTTTCTCGCGAACAGGAACCTGGCGTTTTGGAGCTACACCGATATCCGCGACCCCAGACTGACGCTTGCAAACGACCGCTTCGTGCTGACGGGCTCGGCGGAAGCCGGAACGCCGCTGAAAATCGGCACATATCTTGACCGCGTACGCGCCGCTTATCGCTACGGCGACACGCTCTTTATCAAAGAATACGATGCAAAACCCGGGGAATATCCCGATTTTTGCTGCAACTTCGAAACCTACACAAGTAACCTTATCCATGAGTGCGAGACGCTTTCCGATATCGAGGAAGTGGCTCCGGGCGAGGAAAAGGTACACGTTGAAAAATGGAGGCTGGAATGACTTTGGACAAGGGCTACCGCCCGATGTATCTGTATCGGAAAAAGTTTTTGGAAGACGCCGATAAGGCGGGCTCAAAGCCCGTTTCGATAGCGTTGGAAAGAGGAGAAGGTGAGGTCGCGGTCTTTAAAACACGGCTTTACGAAAGCGGGCACGCTAAGGAAAATTTCAGGTATCTGGAGCGCGTGGTAAAGTTCATGCTCTGGGGTTACGGAGGATACAAATTCCTGATTGCGGGAGCGGACGAGCTGGTAGAGAAGCTTCAGAAGTGCTATTCACCGACGGGTGCGCGCGCCTTCGACTTCGAGTTCATGCGAGGTGTCTACCTTAGGGAAATCACTTTTGAAAAAGTCCGGGAAGCGGACATTCCCTCTCCGAAAACACATTCTGAACCGGTCTCGTTGACGGGCTTAGGCAAGCGGATAGGCTTTGACGCGGGCGGTTCCGACAGAAAGGTCACCGCGCTCGAAAACGGCGTTGTGGTATACGAAAACGAGACTATCTGGAACCCAAAACTCAATTCAGATCCTCAATACCATATTGACGGCATCGCCGATTCCATCAATAAGGCTTTGGAAAAATTGGGTGGGCGGACAGACCATATCGGAGTTTCCACCGCAGGGATTGTCGTGGACGACGAAGTCAGGGTGGCGTCTCTTTTCAGGAAGGTACCCAAGACGCTCTTCCCCGAAAAGATCTTTCCCATCTACAAAAACCTTTCCCAAAAATATTCCTGCCCCGTCAAAGTGGCAAACGACGGCGACGTGGCTGCGCTCTCCGGCGCATACGCTTTAAACCGCGGCGGAGTTTTAGGCATCGCTATGGGTACTTCGCTTGCGGGCGGCTATATCGACAGAGAGATGAGGATACTCGGATATCTGAACGAACTTGCATTCGTACCGGTCGACGAAAATCCGGGCGCTGCAACCGACGAATGGAGCGGCGATGCCGGAGTAGGTGGCATGTACCACTCTCAGGACGCCGTCATCAAACTCGCTCCCGAAGCCGGCATCGAACTTGACCCCTCGCTTACTCCCGCCGAGAAGCTGAAAGTCGTTCAAAACCTCGCCGAAGCCGACGATCCGCGCGCCCTCGATATATTCACAAGACTCGGCGATTATGCGGCGTATACTCTGATGTGGTTTAACGTCTTCTACGACTTCGATATTGCCATTTTCATGGGCAGAGTGACTTCTGGAAAGGGCGGCGACCGACTTATTGAAAGGGCGAAGGAAGTGCTTGAAAAAGAGGGCAGCAGCCTTATCATAGAGCTTCCCGACGAAACCTCCCGACGCCTAGGGCAGTCCTATACCGCTTCTTTACTATAATTTTCCTTTGCCCGATTTTAGAGTAAGGGAACATTAATTGCTCGCGAAAACAAAACCTTATGAAAGGAAGTCCGTACCCCGTACGGGCTTTTTTCATAAGGTAGGATAGATGGGCAAAGGAAAATTATAATATACCCGCGGCTAGAGGCGCTCTTGGGGGCGCCTTTTCGCGAAGTGTATAGGATTTTAAGGTCTACACCCTACGGGGCGTCTCCGGTCATGTACTTCATTGTACACTCCCTCCGACGCTTCGCGCAAAATCACCCCCAACACCGGCGAACCCAGCTGTAACTTGTTCAAACAGCATTAATTATTCGCCTTCGCCTCAATCCGCTCCGTATCCCGTTCGATACACGCTCGTCTACATCTCGACGGCTGTATTTTATAGTGAGGCATTTAATTTTCTTTCCGCAAAGGTAAAAGAAGAAAGCTTTAATTACTCAAGGAAACAGATTTTAATTGAAAAGGTTTAATACATGTAGTAACATTTATTACAAGGAAGAAATTGAAGCGGAAAGAAAATTTTATCCGCGTATTAAGGCGCTCTTGCGGGTGCCTTTCCGCGAAGTGTACAGGATTTCAAGGTCTACACCCTTCGGGCGTCTCCGGTCATGTACGTCCATGTACACTCCCTTCGACGCTTCGCGAAAAATCACCCCCGACCATCGCTAATTCAAGCTGATTTTTAAAGCGCTGCGCCGAATCTTTTCCGCTTTATCTTCGAAAGCGCCCTCGACAAGACCCCGAGGGGTATTGCCTTCGGACGTTTTCTTAGATAAATCAAAAAATCTCTCGCCGAATCGCATTGAAAATCATCTTTCATTAGCCGGGCGCTCCAATTATCTCTTGCTCAAACAGCTTTCCATTTTCACCTTCGCCCCAATCCGCTCCGTATCCCGTTCGATACACGCTCGTCTACATCTCGACGACTTCATCTTACAGTGAGGGGTTTATTTGTTATAGCCCTTCCCGCAAGAGTGAAGTAAGGGAACATTAATTGCTCGCGAAGACAAAACCTTATGAAAGGAAGTCCGTACCCCGTACGGGCTTTTTTCATAAGGTAGGATAGATGGGCAAAGGAAAATTATAATATAGCCGCGGCTTGGGGCATATTTTACGTCGCTTTCGGGCAGGACAGGAGCGAAGCGACTGTCCGTTTTGGAGCAAACTCTTATAATACCGAAGAGAAGGAAGAGATATCGTCTTAGAAAGATAGATTTTGCGGCGGAGTGACGAAATGAGAGAGCGGCATACGACGTATGCCGCGAACGATATTTTTATACTCCGCCACAAAATATAATTTCTAAGGGGATAAAAATTTCTTCGAAGCGGTATTATTAAAATAATGATGGGTACTGTAAGCAAAAAGAACACAGTTTGCACCACTACAAGGCTTGCGACACCAAAGGAAGGCGCGCGCAAGCAACACGCTATTATTCTATCTATCACTCAATCCTAAACTATCAATATTTCCGCACGAAAATAAATATAAATCTTCAAATTAAATTAAATAATTTGACAAAAACTATTGCAATTTATTCTCTTTTATGATATAATTATAGGGGACGGATACGGATACTCGATAAGCTATCGCTCCGTCGGCTCGAAGGGTGTTTGCCCTTGGGGCAAACACTTGGGCTACGCACTTTTGCCGGCGCAAAAGTGCGCGCCCGCGCTCGCTCGAATCGTGGCGGAGTCGTTAATATCGTGGCGGTTTTACGGCGTTGTTTGTGTAATATGGCAGAGCCGAGAGTATCATAGCGCTCTTACGGCTTTTCGGTGAGATATGGCGTAGTCGTAATAATCGTGGAGTGGTTTTATGTTTTCGGTTAAATCATAGCGAGATTGTGGTAATCGTGGCGGTTTTACGGCGTTGTTTGTTTAGTAAGGCGGAGTCGAGGGTATCGTGGCGATCTTACGGCGCTTTCTTTGAGTTACGGCGGAGTCATAATAAGCGTGGCGCTTTATATTTAATCAAAAAGGGTTGGTGACGGTCGCAGAGATAGGGTTGGCGAGGGTCGGCAGAGACAAGGTTGGCGAGGGTTAACTAAGACAGGGTTGGCGATGGTCGGCAGAGGAAAAATATTGATTAGTAGGTAAATTAAATATTTCCCAAAACATTCAAAAATAGATTGTAAAACTAACCGTTACGGATGCGGGTTTTGCTTGGGAAAAGGGCGGAATGACGAGCGGGAAACAAAGCGGAGGAAGGGGATCAGGCGGTTGGCGGAAGCGGGGCTAAAGGAGCCAAAAGGTAAAATAATAGTATAATTTTCGGGAGGCGGAGCGGCGGAAGCGGGCAATAAAAATTTTTCACGAAAAATTCAAAGTTGCATTTTTATTTATTTTGCGCGCGTGAATTTAATGTTTCGTGTGCTTTGAGGGGAGGATTTTGCGCTTTGAAAGGTCCGGCAGGTGAAATTGCGGTGAAATCCCGAAAAAATTTACCTTTGATTGACTTTGCCCCTTTATTGACACACGCGTAATAAAAAGAGTAAAATTGCTGCGTAGGGTTCGGATGCCGGATTGCCGATGTCCGATCGCCCGAAAGCGAAGACTCCATTGGCTCCGGAGAAGCATATGAAACACAAAATTTTCATCCGACTTTTAATCATCGTTTTATCCCTTGCCGTAGTGGCGGGGATAGTTGCCTGTTCGCCTCGTGACGAAGCGTTGACCGACCCGGAGATCGTTCCGGGTACCGAAGTCGACATCGTCGATCAGGTGGTGACGAGCGAACAAATCACCAGCGACGAATCGAGAGAACTTGTGGACGAGGCAATGAACAATTACCGCGAGATCCACGCGGCGCCCAGCGATCCCGAATGGTACGTGATCGACATGCTGCTTACATACGATTACGACTATTTCTGGCTGGATGAAAACGAGAAGATGGACAAGACGTCCTCCTTCGAATTTGAATTCAAAGCCAACATGAATCTGAAAGACAACAACGAGAGCCAGGTTTTCATTCAGCTTCGCAATTCGGGCGGCACGCCGATATTCGGACTTTACTATGTCGAAAATTACGCTTATTTTGTTATAGGCAGCAACCGCTATTACGCAAGGGAGATAAACTTCGGGCAGCTGGGGATGCTGATTTACGAGGGACTGGGCTCGCTTGCCGAAAGTTCCGGAATAAATCTGGATATTTTCGGGATTCTGGCGGGACTTCCGACCGGTTCCACCGGCATAGCGTTGATAGACGGTATTTTGCCGTTGGTTTCCGGAATTTTCTTTAACACGAAAGACATCACGCTGAACTCTTCCGATATCGACGAAGATGGCAATTTCAACACGCAGACCATCAGCACTTCGTTACTGCTCAACAATCTGTTGACGCTTCTGCAGAACGAAGACGGGCTCGGTATCGAAGGGTTAGTAGGTATCCCGCCCATCTGGTTCGGCGGAATTTGGGATCTGGCCGGCATCGACCTCGACCCCGTTTTAAACCAATTCCTCGGCTTCACGCTTGCCGAGCTTGCCGTAAAGCAATGGCAGCCGATGGACGCAAGGTATAACGTTATCACGGAAAGGCAGCTTGTCACGCGCGTGGACGCGGACGGATTTGAAGAGAGCTCCTATGAATACGTGGCGACCGGCTGGGGGCTGACGATAGACACCCTTTTGAATTCGCTCGGCGAAAATGACAACAAGGCGGGCGGTATGTCTTCTGTCAGAAGCAAGTGGGGCAACACCGAACCTTCCCAATTTGTCGCTACCGAGGAGCTGCCGTTTGTCGAAGAGTATACGGTGGACATTTACTTCTCGCCGATGATGTACGCGTCGAACGAGCCGATCGGCATCAACTTCGCCAACCTCGACGCCAACGAGGACGGCAGAGGTTCCGTTTATTCTTCGGGCGGACTCGGCAACCTCGGTCTGGAAGCGACCTTGTCCATAGAGGCGGATAACGGTACCGTCACTTTAAACGACATTCTGGGCGATTTCCTCGATGTCGACCTCGGGGCATTGGGCGAGATGCCGATACAATTTACGGGCTTCACGCCGGGGAACGACTTTTACGATCTCGGCATAAGCCTCAACCTCGGACTTGACTTCTTCGAAGGTATGAACACCAACGTCGAAGCTACCATTTCCTATAATTCCAATCCGCTTATCAGGGTGTATCTTGACGACAACGTGCTGTACCTGAATTTCGACGGGCTGAAGCTTGCGGACGGCACTGCGGCAGGAAAGGAAATTCTTCCCAAGATAAAAATTCCGAACTTTAACATCAACGCGCTTCTGGACGGGCTGTTCCTGGATATGATAAAGCCCTTCCTTGACCCGGACGCCGTTCCGGTTGCGGGGATACTCGGCGGAGGCTCGGCTTCCGGCGCTTCGAACGCACAGAACGCCGAAGGCGATACGGGGACTTCCATAGACGTCATGGCGCTTATCGGCACGATACTCGACAACTTCGAATTCCCCGGCAGGGGCGAATATGTCGAGGACAGGGACGGTAACCTCGTTTTAGACGAAAACGGGCAGCCGATCCCGAACAACTTCGATATTTATATGAACCTTGATTCCGCCGAGCTCGGCGATTTGCTGGCAAGCTTCGGGCTTCCCGTCAATCCCGGCGGACAACTCGGTTCGGGGCTCGGGGTACAGCTGTACTTCAATCAATACGATCCCATCAACACATTCTCGCTTTCTGTAAACGTCACCGAGGATATCGGACTCGGGCTGACGATAGACAGATTAAGCTATTTAAGAGAACCCGACTGGCAAAACGACGACATGGTGCAGGGGCACACGGACGAGTACATAAATCTCGGGCTGACGGGTCCCTCGACGGACGGCGTCTGGAGCCCGGACGATCTGTTGGAAGGGCTGGTCGGTATCATAGATCCTTATTTCGAGCTTGAACTCGGCGGCGAGGTAGAACTCGGCTTGGGCGACACCACCGGCGGAGCCGACGAAAACGGCTACCACGGTCTGGATTTAAGCGCGCTTATCGGCACTTTCGTCGAAAACCTGATGCTGTTTGTGGGCGTCAATCTTGACGGGAACGATTCGATAAAAGGTACAATAGGCTACTCGATACACGGGCTTATAGACCTTATGCACCTCGACGAGCTGGAAGTTTCGGTCGATTTGTATCTGAATGAAGAAGAGAACTATATTGCAAGAATATTCTATGTCGGAGACGTCGACACGCTCTATCTCGATTTAAGCAGCCTTGCGGAAACGCTCGGCATCGAACTGAACGAAAACGGCGGGTTGTTGAGCAGTCTGCCGATGTTGAAGATCCCGGGGCTCGGGCTGTCCGACATGCTTTCGTCGATAAGCCTGGTCGACATTCTCGCGGGAATCCTGACTTCGAATTCTCCGTCGAACGCACAGAACGCCGAAGGTGAAGGGGCGAAAGAGTACGCTCCGCTGTTCGGGCTGAATATAGACATTTCCGACGGTAATTTCGGCTTTACCGGGCTGTACGAAGCCATACTCGCGATGGGATATATCGCGCTCTTCCCCGAAGACGCCGAAATGAACCCGTGGAACGCAGCTTATTATAAAATAGCTTCGGCGGTACAAAATGTCGAGGGCGACGGTACCGAGTCGGGCGGCGGTATCGACATTCTCGCGCTGATAGGAGGCGCGCTTGACAGCGTCGAACTCGACAAAACCATGGGCACTCTGACCGTGGTGGTGGCGTCTCAGGTACTGACGACGGTGGTAGGCTCTCTCCTCGAAGGATTCCCCTCCGGCGGCACTCTGCCCGAGGTCGAAGCGTATGTCAGGCTCCACCTTGACAATCTCGACTTCGAAAACATCGACGACAGCATTCTGACGATATACCTGGCGCTGCTGGCGCCCGGGGCGGACGACGAAGCGGTGCGCGCCATCAGCCTCAAAATCGACCCGATAAAGAGCCTCAGCCTCTACAAAGCCGTCAACACTAACGGCATAATGCAGGAAGAGGGCATACTGGACGCCGACTTTACCGATATCCAGGAATTTTTGGACGATCTGAAAGTCGGTATCAATATCGGCGGCGGTCTCTCACTCGATTCCGACAAGCCACTCGATTCCGACGAGCCCATTTACTACGAAAACGATTATCTTAACGGTCTTCTCAGCGGATTGCTGAGTGGATTGGGACTGAGGTTTGACGTTTCCAAGCTCGATATCGATCTCGGGCTGCAGATTGTCGGTACTCTCTCGTTGGGAGGCTTGCTTAAACTTGACGGCAGCGCCGGTTCCGATCCCATACAGACGTTGTTATCCGGTTCGGAAGCCATGATACGGCTTTACGACGAAAACAATGAAGATCAAATCATTCTGGCGCTGTACTTGTATAACGGAAACCTCTATCTCGACCTCAGCTACTTCGGCATTCCGAAAATAGGTATTACCGACGTACAGAAGCTTATTACCGACATTACGGAGCTGACCGCGTCTCCGACGCCGCCGCTTCCCGATAATTCGGAGTCGCTTTCCAACGATTCCGAATGGAACCTTCTCAATATCGACAACACCGAAAAATACGCAAACCTTGCCAACCCGCTTGCCGTGGCGCTCCAGGCAGTGATAGGCACCGAAGCCGTCACCGTCAACGTTGCAAAGGACGCCATAGCGGCATTGCTCGGGATGTTGCTGAACACCGAACTTCCGATAGAGATCCAGGACACCGATTTAAGCATCAATTACGGCGGCGGGAACATCGGGCTCGAAGTGAATACGGGCGTTGACTGCTTCAACCTCGGCGTCGAACTCGGCGACGTAAAGCTGGCGGTAGGTACCTCGGCGGATGAGGATATATGGGAGGAATTCGCTTTCACCCCGCCCGTCGAAGGCTCCTTCAACATGTCCGGCGGCGGACTGCCGACCAACATTTCCTTCGGGCTGAAAGCCGAAATAGGGGTGCATGCCGAGGACGCTACTATAGACCTCACTCCTGCGCTGTCGGGGCTTCTTGGCGATATAAGCATGGAGGTTCTGATAGAGGCGTTGGGTCTGGTGGACGAAAGCCTCACTCTTTCGATAGACGGCATTCTGAACCTCGAAGAGCTTATCAATATAGCGACTAACGGCTTCAACTTTGCAAATATCCGCGAAACCGAGGTGGCGCTTACTATAACGACGGGCGAAGACAAACCCGTTCTGGAAGTCTACTTCGTGGGCGGAGATCTGTATCTAAATATCGAAACGGGCATTATCTCACTTGACCATGTCAAGATAGAGAATGCGGGCGAGTTCATCGGCGAACTCATCTCCGACATCACCAACGGCGGCGAAGCGGGCGACGTTTCCAACGCACCGATGCTTACGGAGGGCGAGGTGACGGCAGACGAAGTCGTCTATACCTATATCACCCTTGTGCTGGCGGACGGCGGGTTGTCGCTGACGCTTGCAAAGGACTTCCTGATGGGATTGTTTGCCACTCTCGGCGTCGACCTCGGAAGCTACCTTGACAGCTTCGGCTTCGAAGTCAGTCTGGAAGCGGGGCTGAGCCCGCTCGAGGTCAATCTCGGAATCAGCCTGTGGGAAGAATCCGACAGCTCCGCAGGGGAAGGCGGCGAAAACGGATCGGGAAAGGGAGAAATAACGCTCGAAGCCTCCATCTTCGGACTGACGTTGGGTGTCGACACCCCCGCGATGGCGGTTCCCGATCTGAACGAATACAGCGTCATTCAGAAGCTGGATACCATCGGCGTGACGCTTACGGGACAAATTACCGGTGAAATCTCCGCCGAAGGGCAGACCGGTAACGAAGAGACGGGCTTCGGAGAGGGTTATTACCACGCCTTTATCGAAGTGTTCGACGAAATTTCGAAGGTGCTCGACCAATCCGCCGCCAAGGATAAGATGGTGTGGGTAAGTCAGAAGATGCTCACCGAAGAGTGGCAGAATTACCGCAAGGAAAACGGACTCACGCCCGACCAGCTTCAGAAGCATTTGTCCGAGCTCTACGACGAGGAAGTGGCGCCGATGAGTTACGAGACGCTTCTCGACGTTGCGTTGATTCTCGAGGTGCTGGATTCCTATATCGAAGACAATAAAGCCACCTTCGGCGGTACGATTTATTACAGAATAGAAGCGATACTCGATATTACCGATATAATGAATCTGAAACTCGCGCTGTTCCTGAACGACAGGGATGACCCGAACCTCAACGGCAACATCATGAGCGTGTCGGTCATGGGCGTTTTGGATGAAGAGACCGGCGAGTACGACATAAACCTCTTTGCCGACCTTACCAACCTTTTGTCGGACGGACTGGTAATAAAGGACAAGATAAGGATCTCTGACTTTGACGAATTTTCGGCGTATATGGCGTCTTTTGCGGAACAATTCACCGGAAAGAACGCATCCGCGGCGCCCGTTGCGACGGAATCTCAGAATAACGGACTGGAGCTTCCGAAGAACGCCGAAGGCGAGATAGCCGATTCCGTCATGACCGGAGCGGCGTTCGTGTTGGCGATAACCGAACACGCCGCCGAGAACGGCATTCCGAACGGCGCGCCGATTTCGGTGGTGGCGCCTTCCGCGGCAATTTACTCGCTGATCGGTTCCTTACTGGATTCGGCATTGGCAGTCGACTACGAGATGCCGATAGACGTAGAGAAGGAACAGGAAAGAATAGCAAACTTCCTTGGAAACAAATATTACGATGATGAAGAGCTTTACTATCTGCTGCGCGGCGCATTGGCGACTTTGGCGGCGGAGCTTAACGCTCTCGGCGATTACAGCGACATAACCGAGCTTATCGACGAATTGGAAGGACTTCTGCACGAAGAATTCACGGACAAGGATGATGTCTTTATCGACGATGAGCAATTGCAAGGATATATCTCGAACGAAGCAGGCACGGATGAGGGCAGAATAGTAAGATTATTAAGAGCAGCGGGACTCACCGTCGGAGAAACCGTCACCGACGTTTGGGCGGTATACGAAGAAGCGAAAAAATATACCTCCTCCCAAAATAAGCTTACCGATGAGACTGAGATAAAAACGGCGACGGTGCTCCTTTGGGCAGGAATCAGAGAGGAGATAGCTTCCGAATACTACGACATGGTAGAAGCGGGCGAAATGCTGGAACGCGACTGGCAATACCTCGTAAACGGGATGATAGGTAAGCTCGACGGCACCTCCTTCGATGACCTCGAAGGGAACCCGACGTATATCGACCCTTCGGATTATCCTTCGATAGACATCAGCAAGTTCTTCGGGCAATATATGCCGAGCGGACTTATTCAGATAGGCGCAGCCGAGGTTCCCGATGCCGAAGGCGACGGCACCCATGGAGCGTTCTTTTTACTAAATCTTTCGATATCCGAAGTTTTGAAATTGCAGGCGGAAATCGAAGGCATCACCGTTGAACTCTCTCCCGAAGACGACCCGTATTTTGTCGGAGTGACCGACGAGGAGACGGGAGAAGTGACGGGCGGCTTATTAAACGACGATTACTACTACCTCGACCCCTCCGCGATGGACGCGCACAGCATAATTTTAAGGCTCTCGACGACTATTGCCTTCGACGCAAAGGATACCTCCCCGGGAGACGAAGACGGTCAAGGAAAGACGGCTATCGACCTTACCGAAGTGGTGGGAGCCATCTTCTCCGAAGTGCTGGGCGCCGATCTCAATAACGTCGGCGCGATAATCGAGAACGCCGGCTACGACGCCAAGGAAGTGGGGCTTGACCTCGCGGTAAGATTGGGACTCGGGGACATTATGGGACTGCTTGCGGGCGAGGAGATCTACGGGCTGTTGGTAAACGCCGACTTAAGCCTCGAACTTTCCTTCAAGTCCCTCGACGCTGCGTCCGACGACGTCGCCAAGATCACTTTCTATTACACCGACGGCACCGCGTATATCGACGGCTCGGTGATAGGCGTCGAAAAGATCAGCGTGCACTACGCTCTCGGGCGTCTTTTGGAGATGTTCGGAATCGACATCAGCGACTACTATGACGACGGCTACGTGCCCGGTCCCGGTATCTCCGGAGATATAAGCGGACAATCGAACGCGGAAGCGCCGAAGAACGCCGCGGGCGCGGACGGCACAATCGCTTCCTCCCCCTCCAATGCCGAAGGCGACGGGGAGATTACCGGCGGGGATCTTCTTCCCTACCTCCACCTGATGCTCGGGAACGAAAGCGGCATAGTGCTTGACTTCCTGGGACCGTTGATTTTCGGTGTGCTCAAGGGCGTGCAGGTGGAAATCGGCGGAAAAGAGTTGAGCGGACTCCTCGAAAGAGCCGTAAACGGCAATCTCAGGCTGCAGCTCGGCATAATGGCGAAACTCGGACTTTTGGAAGATATTTACGCGAAATATCCTGAAGCAGGCGAGACGATAGACAAGTCGGTATTGGCGCTCGCGTTAAATATAGGTAATTATACATTGGGACTCGGAATTGACGAGCTCGCGATAGATCTCGACAACACCGGAAGCAGCACTTCCATTCTTCCCGAAAGTTTCAATGCGCAGGAATACGCCACGACGGACAACCTGCAGACCGTCTACGTCAAGTTCGAACTCGGGTTCGACATTTCGGGCGACGCCAACTCCCAATTCGGATTGGATGAAACGCTGTCGGCGCTTCTCACACAGCTCGGCGGCGAATCGACCGACCCGAACGACATAATGAATACGATAAAGGGAATGGGGCTTGCTCCCGTCATTTCGCTGCTCTCGGAGCTTTCCGACTCCTTTATTCTGGAGTTCGAAGGCAACATCAACCTTGCCGAGATCATCGACTACAACACCTTCTACAAGAGCAAGTTCTCCGTCGTGCTGCGCGACGCCAACAGGTGGGCGGAATACGACGGTGTGAGAAAGCACAAGGAAGTTTTCAGCGGGCACTACATTGGCGGAGACGAGTTCAGCTCCGAAAATCCGGGCGGGACGCTCTACCTGAACTTCGAGTGCTTCAACATTCAACCCGTCAGGATAGACAACTTCTATAAGTTCTTCGTAGGACTTTTAGAGTCGTACGGCATCAACTTAGGTGGCGGCGAAGAGGGCGAAGAGGGCACCGAAACGACGACTACGGAACCCCAAAACAGCGGTTTTGCGGGATATATTTCCAAGGACGGTTTCGATCCGTTCGCCTCACTGAGGAACATGCCGGAAGGCTCCAGCGAGCTTGCTACATATCTTAACATTCTCCTTTGCCCGGACGGCTTCTTCCTCGGAGTAGGCACCGCTGTGGTGTTTGCCATTCTGAGAGCCATCGGCGGCGAGGCTATGGACTTTTCGAGTTATGTCGACCCGATCGGCGAAATAGGAGTCGAAGTGGGGCTTTTGGGACCGGAAAAACTTCTGGGGCTGGGGCTCAACTTCAATGCCTACGAATATCTCGGAGACGACAGGGTGGTGGATGAAGACGGAAACTACGTACTTTCCGACAACTCGATAAATCTCGAACTCAGCTTCTCTTCGGATATCGCGCTCTCCTTCGTCTATCAGTTCCAATACCATGAAGGCATGGACTGGGAGCCGAACGAAGACGGCATAGTCGACCTTGAAATGTCGGCTCCCGAACACGCGTATATGCAGGACGGCACCACTCAGGATTACACCGTCTTCGATACCACCAACCCGGTAATCGGCGTCGAGACTAAGATCTACCTCGACATTGCCGCCGGAAAGGTGACCGGCACGGGCACGACGGGCGCAATTACGGATGAAACGCTGCACGGCTACGAACTCTTCCGCGAGCCGCTTTTGAGTCTCCTGGCGGGAGTTTTGGATGTATCGCTCAGCGTACTTTTGGAAGTAATGGAGGATCAGGAGTTCTCGTTGGAAATCGAGCTCCTTGCCAATCTCCCTCTCAGAAACCTGCGCACTTTAAGCGCGCAGCTGACGATAAGGCGGGTCGACCACAACCATAATTACATTATCGCGCGTGCGAATCTGTACAGCTCCGATCTCTATCTCGATCTCAGCAACCTCAACGGACCGCGGTTCATGATAGAGGAAGTAGTCGAGACCATTCTCGGTGAAAAGGAATTCGATCTGGGCGCCTTGGGCGATCTGTTCGGCTCCGGCGGGACGGAGACGACGACTCCGTCGAACGCAGAGGGCGATACCGGATATATCGACGGACCGAGCACTCCGATAGACCTCTATTTCGGAATGTTCTTCGAAGAATTGAACAGCTACGGACTGGCTTTGGCGCTTACGGAATCGACGGCTACCTCCCTTCTCGGAGCGCTGAACATGGGCTCGTTCGACATCTTCCCCGACCTTCTTATTCAGGTCTTCATGGCTCCGAACAAGAACACTTTCAGACTGGGAGTCGATATCGAGGCGAGCGCCAACTACACAGACCCCGCCGACAACTCCGAACACACCTCGACGGTACTTGACCTCGGTCTCGGACTGGACGGGCTGGGCATTCAATTCGAAGGCTATGCAGCCGACGAATTGCTTATTCCGCCTTCGACGGACTACACGAGGGCGCACGACATCAACACAATTATGCTGGATGCTTCCTTCCAGATCGGCTTCAATGCCGAGGAAGGAGGAATAAAGCTTTCCAACCTGTTCATGACGCTTTTCGCTCCCGACGGCGACATAGCCAACATCGAAGGCGTCAAAGACTCGATAGCGGGCTTCCTGTTCGATAAAGACAACCCGCTTTTATCCGAGCTGCCGCAATTTTTGATGCTCGGTGATTTCGGCGACACTCTGACTATCGACGTCACGGGTTACGTATACATCGCCGCGGGACTCCAGGGGCTTCTCGACAGACTGCAGCTGAAGGTAGTCATTTCGACGAACGCGCCGCAATTCTCCAAGGAGAACGGCAAATACCTGTTGGCGCTGTATTATCACGATTCCGATCTCTATGCCGATTTCAGCAATTTCGGAATGGGTAAAGTCATGGCGCCCGACCTTCCGAACGTCATAGAGTTCATCATCACCGGCGAATCAGCCGACGAAAGAGAGGAGAATCCTTCGAACGCCGAGGCGCTGTTTATCGAGCAATATCCCACCTGGGCTGAGGCGATGGGACTCAATAACTCCGGCGGAACTTCAAAGATTCAGGGCATCGCCAAGATACTTTTAGGTAACGACGACGGATTGATGCTGACGGTGACCGTAGAGATGCTTGCGGCGCTGATGTCGATGCTGAATGTCGATATTGACCTCGGCAGCTATGTAAAAGACGTCATCAATCCCTCCGCTTCCGTCGGAATGACCCCCGACTCCGAGTATCAGATAGGTATCTATCTCGATTCGGCGACGCACGAATGGAATACTTATGATCCCGAGACCGGCGAGCCGGTGGAAGACGAAAACGGCAATCCCGTCACCAAGCCCAACAACGCAGGAGTCGCCCTTTCCATCGGTATACTCGGGCAGTCGATAAAAGCAGACGTCAAGAACGTCCGCACCGCCGTATCCGAAGAGCTCGGCGAAGCCAGCACCTTAGCGCCCGTCATTTCGATAGAAGACAGAAAGGCGTACACATATTTTGCGCAAATCGCTCTGACGACGGGCACCAACATCCGTCTCACAATCGACCTGCAGGACGGCAACCTCGATATCAGCGAGCTGTTGAAGATAGTATTCGGCATGCTCGGGCTGGAACCGCCGGACGACATCGACACGAGCATTGACTTCACAGGCGGCGACGAGTCGCTGATATGCGAAATCTCCGTCGACATCGGCGTAGATCTGAACAGGCTGTTGTATGCCGAGGACGCCGCTGAAATCGCCAAGGCGCTGACCGTCGACCTGGTCATCGGCTACACCGTCATGGACAACACCGGCGACGCTCCCGTGGAGTACATGAGCCAGGATCTCATCAGGATTTCCCTGCTGGAAGACGTTGTGTACGCGGGCGTGGAGTTATTCGATTCCAAGCTGTTTGTAAGCCTCCACGAACTCGACCTCAACAACACGATAAGAAGAATAATGGAGAAGGTATTCGTCGTACCCGAACTCGACGACGACACCCAGATAGGCGGCGGCAACGCTTCTGAAAACGCAGAGGCGGCTTCGGCGCCTTCGAACGCGCCCGTCAGCGGCAC
This sequence comes from uncultured Clostridia bacterium, assembly GCA_944362765.1. Classification (GTDB taxonomy): domain Bacteria; phylum Bacillota; class Clostridia; order Christensenellales; family DTU072; genus Stercoripulliclostridium_A. The sequence goes on from CALVTP010000002.1 coordinate 98,005, forward strand.
CAACCCCATTATCGATATGTACCTGGATCAGATAGAGACGGTAGGCGATTTCATGCAGCCGCTTGTCTATCTGAACTCACAAGGTTTCGCGCTGATGGTCACGAATGGACTTCTCATAGAAGTCATCAAGGCGCTGCGCGAGATCATAAACGAAGCCGTAGGCTCCACCGAAGATGACGTTCTGACCGACGACAACATCGAAGCCATCGTCGATGAACTTCTCGATTACATGAGCCTCGGCGTATACTTCGACGAGGATAAGGAAGGCAATCTTTCGATAGACGTCGGAATATCCAAAGAATCGGTGGAAGAAGACGTCGGTAACGGCGGCACTTCGGAGTCCGTCGGCTACGATATAACGCTGTCGCTCCTTCCCGATTCCCACCTTGTCATCAGTACCGACAGTTACAACGAATATATGAACGAGCTCGCGAGCTCCGAAAGCTTTACGGAGCTGAAGGAGAACGCTCTCGACATCTACGTTTCCGACGCAGACGCCACCAACTGGGAAGTAAGTGTCGGAGTCGATCTGACGCTGTCGGCGGATCTGAAGGCGTACATTCTCGACTGGTCTTCGCTGTTCGACAACGAAGTCGACCAGGACGGCAACTACGGCGCCTCCTTCTTTATCCAGGCTCTGAACGACATGGAAGGGGATGTGACGCTGAGGCTGAAAGCCGACGTTTTGCTGAGGCAATTGGGACTGTGGAGCGTCGACCTCATCTTACAGCTTGTCACTCTGGACGAGGACGGCAACGTTATCGCAGAGCACCTCGGACTGTACATTCCCGGAGCTGTGGCTGCTACGACGGACGCGGCGCCCGGCTATGACTACAACGGTCAGCTGAAGATGTACCTCTCCCTCGGGAACGACATCAATATCGAAATCGACGGCGCGGCTTTCGAGTCCTTCCTCGGACTGAACCTCACGACGGTAATCGATCAGCTTGCCGAGGTGTTGGGCGACACTGCGGGTAACCTCAGCGGCACGCTGGACGGACTCCTCGGACAGATCGGCGATATGCTTGAAAGCCTAGTCGACATGGTAGGTGACGACGAAACGACCGAAGAGTCGGGAGAGGCTTCCTTCGTTGAAGGAGAGGGCGGAACCACCGATCCGACTGAACCCGGCGCCGACGGAGAGGAAGAGCTCGATTCGGCGTGGTATCTCGGAATTTTAAGTTCTCTCGAGTTTGCCAAGGCGACGATAGGCGTAGTGCTTGCGAGAAGCGTGTTGCAGGCGCTTTTGAACAACGTCCTCGAATTCCCCTTCAAAGAGCAGCTCGGTGAAATCGCCGTAAGACTCGATAACTACAAAAATTCGCTGGCGCTGTCGATAGGTCTCGACTACCAGGAAGACATTGACCTGTCCGAAACGGAGTGGGAGGATCTCCAGGACTTTGCGATAGCGGAGCCCGGACGCGAAGAAGTCGCCGATGCGGTGACCGATGTCAACAGAGATATGGTGTCGTACGGAGTAAGCGGCACGCTGTTAGGATTCAGCGAGGACGGGATCATTCCCGTTTACGACGCGGGCTATGTCACCGATACCGCGCTTGCAGTGGAACTCGGACTGGCAGGTGTGACCGCCCTGGACAGAGGCGCAAAAGTCTATCATGCCATCTACGCGCGTTACGACAATGACGGATTGTATGACACGATAGTCGACTACTATAGAAATATGGAGGGTTCCTCGGATGACTTCATCGTAGAAGTTTCCGGCACCGATGGTTACGCCCAATTCAGATCCGACGAAATCCGCCTTGGCATAATAGTCACCAATCACTCCGAACAGGTTACGGCAAGCGATTACGACACAACCGAAACGAAAGATGTGACGGTATACTACACCGTAGTTTCCTTTATGTACGGTGAAGCCTATAAAGAGTTCAAATACAACGAATTACTCTCCGGGACGCATTACGGCGGAACGGAAAACCTTGTTGGCAGAACAGAAATGGACGGCAGCGTCGTCTATTCCGGCGAATACGCCGAAAAGATGTTCGAAATGGCGGAGTACGGCTCGCTGGTAACCGAAGCGCGGGAATACGACGAGCACTTCCTCGAAACGACCGAAGGTAGTGATTATCCCGTGTTCACGGCATACGAAAACGAGGAAGACGAGGTCGGAATTCCTATTACCCTTGACCCGGCGATCAGCTATGTTTCCAACCGCGACGTCACCGGCTCGGTGACGGGCTCCTCCGACAGACTCGAAAACATCGGCGTCAAACGGGTATTCTACTTCATCTACGACCCCGCGGAGCTGTTCGGCGAAGCATTCGGCGAAGTATTTACGGATGTCGCTGTTTACGGCAAGCGCGCAATCGACGTATTGGAAGCGCTGTACGGAATGTTTGAAAGCTCCGACACCCCTTACGTCGAGACGATTTACGGCAAAGACTCCGCCGATCCTCTCGAAAAGAGGTACGCCCTCAGGAACTCCTCGGCTCAGTTCAGCGTCGACATAAAGATAGTCGGCGTCTTCGACGAGAGCGGCGCTCCGGTGGGATACAGAGTGGTACTGGCTGCCTCCTCCGACCAATCGATGTTCAACTTCGGGTTGAAGATAAGCGACCTCGACATCGGCTTGGGCGCAGGCAACATCTTCACCGACACCGAAATTAACGGCAAGTTCTTTGAATCGGGAAGGGACGCGCTTGTCCACTTTAACGACAACTATCATCCGCTCGAAGAATATGCGTGGGAGTTCTCTCTCGATTCCGAACTGACGCTGGACGACACCGTCGGCGGCATCTTCGACATGACCAACCTTATCGGTACGATCTTCGGGCTCATCGGCGGCGAAAACGAAATCCTGGCGGCGCTTGAGGATCTGAGGCTTGCGATACAGCCCGTTGACGACCTCGCGATGAAGATAGGCTTCCATATTGCGGCGTACATCAACTTCGCAAGAGTGGAAGACACCAGGTTCCAACTCGGCATTTCCTTCAACGGAAAGACGATGATAAATCTTACGTATATCGGCGGCTACGTCGATGCCCACGGCGACCCGATAAGCATCTCCGCCGGCGAAATGATCCCCGACGGAGCCGTCGAATCCGGCACGCTTTACGCCGACCTCAGCGGCATGGGTCTTGTCGCCGTGAAGCTCGGCGGCATTCCGCTCGGCTCGATTTTAAGAAAGCTTATAGAAGGCATCAACCTTGACGGTGTAATCAACATCTCCGGCGAAGAGTCCGGCGAAGAGGAAGCCGTTTCGACTCCCGAAAACCTTTCTTCGGCACTTGAAACGCTTGTTTCGGGACCCCAAAACGCCGGTGCGAGACCTGAAAACAGGGTTGAACTCGAGGACTTCGGCTGGAACGACAAGCTGTTGCTGATAACTCTCGGAAAGGAAGAGACTTCGCTTGCGATAACGGGTGCATTGCTGTATTCGCTTATATACAACCTCGGAATTTCTTCGCTGTTCGGCGACATGATGGGCGACACCGTCATCGAGCTGCCGATGTTCAGGAATCTCCAGATAGGTTACTCCGAAGAGGACGGCATGAAGGGCTTGTTCATAAGGCTGACCGACGAAGCCGACTATGAACACGCTTTCAGAATAGGGTACAATTTCACCGATGACACCTCGATGAAATTCGAAACGGGACTTAACTCCTCGATAACCGCGAACGAGTACAACCCCGACGCCGCCGAAGGCGAAGAGGGTTCCGACATCACCACTTCCGTACAATACGACGACATATCGGTATTGAGTAAGATCGGGTTGTCGCTTGCTCTGGAAGCGAGGATCCGTACGAAGAACACCGAAAAGGCGCCGCAGCTTATTGCCGTCGAAACGCTCCTGCAGGAGATCCTCGGCATGAGTGCCGACACGATAAACATCGACCCGCAGGATTCGGTGGTCGTCCTGACGGTGGAACTTGACGCCTATGTAGACCTTGCAAACCTCGTTGACACGACGCTGATACTCCGCATCACCTTCCAGGGAGAGGATCTCATCGCCGTATATCTCAGCGAAGGCAAAGTTTATGCCGATTTAAGCGGCGTCGGTTTGTTCGGTGCCAAGATAAACGGCGTCGACCTCATGGGTATACTGACCACGTTCTTAGCCGACTTTGCGGGCTCCGGCGGGGTTGATCTCGGCGGCATGATAGACGGTGTGCTGGATTCGTTGACAGGAAGCGACGAGGCGTCCGGCAATACTTACGCCGCTTCCGCTCCCTCGAACGCCGCGGCGCAGAACGCCCCCGTCACCGACCTTATTTCTTCGACGTCGAGCCCGATGCTGAAGATCCTTCTGACGAACAACGAGCTGATACTGAACCCGAACATGGCGATAATCACGTCGCTTCTCGGCGATACCCTCACCGCTCAATACGGCCCCGACGCCGCGCTTCCGAATATTTCCGATATCAGGCTGACGCTGAACCTTTATGAAGGGCTGACGAACCTTAACCTGAGGGTCAAACTCGATCAGAAAGGAAACTATGTAAACCTTGCCATTCCCGCAGGCTCTTTAAGCATAGGTATAGGTTCGCACGCGACGGAGATATTCACTCCTTCGACCGACAATCTCGGCGGCGTAGTCGGTCTGTCGGTAGGACTGAACTCTTCGGGTGGCATTGCAGCCAACATCGACGCGATGGCTTTGGCGCAGTCTCTCCTGGACACCATAAACCTTGTAGACTTCACCATCTACATCGAAAAGAGGAACGACTATTTCTTCCTCAGGAACCTTTCCTACGGCGGCACTAACGGCACGTTGGATACAACCAGTATCGGAACCTCCTGGTCGACGGGTCCCACCTACTTCTCGCCGAAGCTGGAAGAAATTATTACGAAAGGCGAAGGGTATTCGGAAGAGAACAAGAACCCCTACGACGCGGCGTTCGTCGACGTGGGCGGCGCAATAAGTCTGGATTTCCTCGGGGATATAATCCCTGATGCTGTACAATCATGGGTCGAAAACGCACTCAAAAATGTCCTCAAAGGGTATAGACCGATCTTCTTCAACAATGCGTACAGGCGCATAAGTCTGAAGATATCCAAGAACATGACAAACGGCTTGGATATCCCGATAAGTCAGCTTACGCAGGTTGCAAACGCACAGACGATAGAGGATTCTTCGAACTTTGAGCCGCAGATGGTCACGGCATTCCTGAAAAACAACGTCCTGCACCTGTCGCTGTATAACCTGCTGGTCATCGACATATCGGGACTGTTGGAAACGGTGCTCGGTTGGATAGTCGGCGCCATAGCCGATGCGCTCAAAGGTACGATTGTAGGAGGAATCGCTGGCGCAGCTATTGATCTGATCTGGGGCATATTCGATGAAGCGGCAGCCGATTGGCTTGCCGGTATCATCGGCGACCTGACGGGTTACGGAAATCCCCTCAGGATAGGTCAGATTCTGGACGACGCCCTGGGCAACGGAAACGGCGGCATACCGATAGTCAATATGTATCTGCCGGAGTTGCTTGGCGGCGAGACGTCGACTCCTTCCTATGCTTCCGTTCACGGTACGATATCCGACGCCGAGACCGGAAAAGTGTTGGAAGGTGCCACCGTCACATTGACGGACGAGAGCGGCGCGGCGAAGTACTCCACCGAAACCGATTCCTCGGGCGACTATATGTTCGTCAACATAGTGGCGGGTACCTATTACGTACGTATCGAGAAGGCGGGCTACACCACAAAGCCCGAAACTTCGGCGCTCATTAATAATTATGCCGTCACCGCGAATGCAAACACGATAGCAGAAGCGAACTTTTCGCTTTCCCCGTACGGAGCGAAAGAGTTCCCTGCAGGTACGGTCGAGATCAAATTCACCGTAGCCGACGAGGGCACCTACAAAGTGCAGATAGAGGTGGACGGCAAATACGATGAAGCAAACGAACCTATGGAAGTGACTTTATCGGCGGGAGGCAATTACACCTTCCTTGTCAATATGCCGCTCGTTACCAACGACCGCCACAACGTCAGGCTGATGAAGAAAGCGGATGACGGAAGCTACTCCGTCTACGGCACGCCCGAGCAGCTTAATCTTACCAATAAATGGGATTGGGCCAATTCGCGACCGCTGTATGACGTTGACGAGAACGGCGTCTCCACCGGAAAAGTGCACTTCGACCTGGCGTTTGCCGAGAGTGCTCCTTCGCAGGCTGAGGAATTGGTCTCCTACGCCGAAGAACCCGCCACCTCGGGCACGATAACTTTCGATTTGAAGACGTTGTCCTCGGTCACGGTGCTCGAAGGCACGGCGACGGCGGTATTCGACGAATACGCCGACGCGCCTCAGAACGCTTCCGCTTCCTTCCCGGTTGGCGCGGTAAGCGTGCATCCGATTTATAACTCCGACTTCGACAAAGAACTTGAAGAAAACGGCGGAAAGATAGTCTTCTCCGGCACAGGCGCCGAAAATTCCTATATCGTAACCTACGATTACTCCGACAAAGCGTCGGCTTACAGCGCTTACTCCGCCTTCAAGGAAAAACTCGAGGGAAGCATCGAATTCGATAACAAAACATACACATATTCCGTCACAGAAAAGATAGACAGGAAGTACTTTGCGGCTGTCGGCTACGATACCGACGCCTCCGTCGAAGCCCGTCTGTTCACCGAACAGGAAGTGGTGGGTAAACCGGTTTACAGGATAGTGCTTGCGATAGCCAAAGCCGTTGAAATTCCGGTAAACGGCGACGTCGAAGTGTGGCTGGAAGTCGACCTCGACGGCGACGGAAGAACCGAACACACCGTCCGCGTCAACGAGTCCGCGACGAACGCCGTATTCGGCGATATGGTACCGCTTACCAACCCCGGTGAAAGCGACAAGCTCGCACTTGCGACCTACAAACAAAAGGTACTCTATTACCAAAACAACGCGCGTGACTATCTGTTGTACGACGGAACCGACAACGAAATTCAGGACAACACTCTGAGTGGCGGAACGGTGACGCTGACAAACCTTCCCTTCTACAGTAACGGGCAGGGCGTCTATAAGGTCAAGATCCGCTCCACAGTCTATGAAAACGTCGATTTCGAGAATACGGTGACGCTGAACGCGAATAACGGCAAGGCGGAACTCGGTGAGATGATAATCAAGCCGAGAGTGGCTCCCGATTGGATAACCGAACGGCAGAACAGCCCCGCCGCAAGCATGTTGCAGGGTATCCGCATAAGGCTCGGAGCCGACGTCTTCGACGCGTCCGGCGATACCGATCCCGACTACACCGACGCGGGCTACACCCCGGACGGCATTCCGATGACGAACTACGACTACATGACCACGCTCGGCGATTCCGTCGTCAATGCGGCGATAGGCTCGGTAGCGGGCCAAGTCACGGGCGCCATCTCCTCATGGCTCGGCGGGTTGGTCGGCGGTACCGGCGGCTCGATACTCCAGTGGCTTGCCAGCCAAGGTCTCGGCGCGCTGACCGGAATGATCCCGAGTGCCGACAACGACGACCAATATCTCGACGCCAACGGTAAGCCCATATTCGCACCGTGGACGAACTATATCACCGGTTTCGAAGGCGGCAGGACGGACAGATCGGACTCCGTATTCTATATCGAAGCGTGGGTCTCCTCGACGTTGATAAACGACGTCTTCTCGATGGTCAATAACCTGCTGCTCGGCTATTGCGGTTACGGCGAGATAACGATGGAGAAGAGATACTCGGCGGCGGATCTTTGCGACATAATCGAAGGAGAGGGCGACAACGCGGAGATATTGAAGGTGACGGGTACCTTCAATGAAGCTACCGACCATCAGATCTACGATTACGTCTTCGAAAACGAAGCCGACTACATCAACACCAACTATGCCGCAGGCGGCAGGCTGGCGGGTTCCGTCGTCTCCTTCGCGCTGAACTGGGCGCTGCCTGCGCTTCTGGGTCTCAACATGAACGCCAACACGCAGGAAACAGCCCTCGGTCTCATTCAGGCGGTTGCCTACTCCATCGACTTTTTGATAGATGTATTGGATCAGGCGACGAGATTGCTGTCGCACCTGCTGCCGTTCACGATGCCGTACTCGATGATCCTCGAAAAGGAACTTCCGGGCTCGCCGCTGCAGCAGGAAGAAGTTTACTCCACGATGTGGGACGACTCCAAGGCATGGTATCAATATCTGACCAACGTAAACGAGACCGGATCCGGGCTTCTCGAAGGGAACTGGAGTTCCTGGGTTCCGCATCTTGAGGGTCAGGTATACAACTCGGAAGGCGAGAGAGGAACCTCCCCCGACACCGTGACCGTTCCTTCGGGTACCTCCACCGCCGAAATAAAGATAGGTAAAGTGGTCGGTCAAAGGTCGACCAACGTCAAGGAGCTCATCGCAAACGAAGGCATCCTCGACCAAGGCGACAAGGTGATAGGCTACAACTACCTCGACACGAGCGCTCAATATGGCGCGGAAGCAGAATACAATTATAACGCCGGCTACGGTATCTCGGACGGCGAAGGCAACAGCCTTTCCACGATGCTCAGCGGAGGAGACGACATCATCGACTATAAAAATCTGACGATTTCCTCCGCTCCCGAGATAGACGACGACGGCAACCTTCTGAAGGGTGTTCTGCGCGAACTCGATTTTGTCGACAAGTCCGTCTACGCGAAGATAACTCTCAACAACAACGTCGACACGCTGCTCGACAGAATAACGGCGTTTATCAACGGTGCCTCTTACACGGGTGCCGAAATGGGCGCAATGTTCACCACCGACAACTATATGACGGCGGCTACCGAGCTCCGCGCCGACACCATTCTCTACAACCCCTCGACGGGAGAACCGCTGAACGAAAAATATGCGGCGGTCGAGGATATGATAATGGAGTGGATTGCTTCCAACATCACCAACTCCTATGTCATCATCACCGACTACGAATACTTCACCGACGAACAGGGCGTGACGACGAGAAAGCTTATCGGCAAGACCTACGTAAGGGACGTCTACGGGCACTTCGATGACGAAGACTTCTTGTACGGCGACATCTCGTGGATACTTGCAAACGACCCCGAAGTAGAAGACGACGGAAAGCTTTCGGAAGCTGCCCGATACTCCTATGTCAGCCGCTACAAGCTGGACGATAACGGGCAGCCGATAAAGGATCTTAAGGATGAAGCTTATGCCGGTGTCAACCAGGACGAAACAGGTGTAGCTTCCTATGCAAAAGCCGTCGATATGTTCTCCGCAAAGGACGACAGGTTCATGGAGCTTGACATATCGAATAACGGTATCCGCCTGCGCTCGGTGCAGAACTTCTCCTCGACATACTACTCGGTGCCGAACGGTACCATCGGTATGAGCAATACGCCTATGTCTCCGCCCACGGAAATCATCTTCCACGACCCCTACAACAGCCTTGACTTCACGGCGGTAGGCGGCACCTGGGCGGGGGAAACGGGCACGAGAAGAAACTTCAACGGCACCGGCTACACCGTACAAAGCCTCACCGATATCTTCCCGAACCGCGCCGATATCAACTTCGCCGACGGTAATTCCACCGACTCCGAAGGCGTGTACATCTATTGGGATACCTCTATGATAGAGTTCGTCCCGTCCACGGACGGCGAAGTCAGGGGCTATATCTACGGATATATCGCAAACTATGAAATGGTGGCTGTTCCGGTGAGAGTGCAGGAAGCCGTCATGCTGACTTCGGACGACTTTAAGGACGTCATGCCCGAAATCGATCCGATGAACTTCAACGAGGAAGAGTACATCAAGCTTCTCCCCGAAACGTGGATAGAGACCTTCAATCTCGTATACGAATCCTACTCCGACACCGGTGTTACGTACCATGACTATCAAAGGACGTACATGTTCAACAACCTGAGCTGGGATATCGACGAGAGCACGATAGGCATGTCCGGTACACCCGCTACGGCGTATCTTACTTACTCCTTCTCGGCGGCGAAGCCGTTGGACGGTGCGCTTGCCGAAGGTGCTTCGGCTGCCGAAGTCACCATACCGGTTTATATCAAAGTGCGTGACCTTAACATCGTCACCATCGAAAAGCTCACTGCGAAAGAGTACATGAACCTGACGCTGAAAGACGGCGCCTTGGCAATACGCCTTGCCGAAAACGCCTTGGCGGAGACGGAGTTTGACGCCGAATACGCCGCCAATCACGGTACCGAACTTTCGACCGACGCCGCGACGGTACTCGGCTATGCCTCGAGATACACCGCGCTTGTCGGATACACCGGCTCTTTCGATACCGTAACCGTCTATGACGCAAACAACGAAGACGCCGTCTATATCGTCTACACCGGCGTCAACTATACCGAGGTCGAAGCGTATGCCGGGAACTATCCCGCGATTTCGCCTTCCGTCAACGACGGCTCCGTATTCAAAGCTTACGGATACCTTAACGAGCACGAATTCGTCAAGGGTACGCCGGACGAAGACGGCGTCATTCCCGACGGCACGCTTATTAAGGACGAAAACGGCGAAACCGGCGAAACCGTCGAAACCGTCATCGTCATCAACCCCTTCGAGGTCACCGACCTTTACGAAGACTTTGCGGGTCTGAAATGGCTGTACGCCGAAATAGAAGGTTCCCACCTCAATGCCGAAGGCGAATCCGAATATGAGTATTGGCGCGTCGATTCCGTAAACGCAGAGGCGCTGAGGAACGTCGACATTACGGCGCTCGAGCATGACGATTACGTCGTGACGCTGACGATAAGCGATTCGCTGGGGAACACCACCGATGTCGATATCATCGTCAGGATCCGCCCGCGCACCATCGTCACCAACCTTGACGATGAAATAGAACGCGAGGCGCTGACTCCGTTTGGTGATAACTCAAATGCCGTCACGACGAAGATGGCTTACGACAACGGCGTGTTGGTGCTCGCTTTCTACAGGGCGAAAGCCGATATCGACGAAGAATTAAGCTTCTCCGTAGCCACAAGCCATCCTTCCACCTCGACGGCGGGCTGGCCGACGGCTGAAATCAGGGAGTTCGGTATCTTTGACGCCTACCAAGGCAGAATGACGGATATCGCTTCCTATTACGATGAAGGCACTTCGGAAGGTAACGACGAAGCGCTCTATGTCGTCATAAGGGGCGTCGATTCCGGTTCCGTAACCGATTACTACGAGAGACTGAACGCCGCCGGCATGATGGGCTTCATTACCGAGAACAATCTCGCCGAAGAATGCTTCGCCGCCGAAGGCAGAATAAACGAGTTCAATCTCCCGTCGACGCTGACCGTCGATTACGGCGATCCCGTAACGGGTGAAGCGTATCTGACGGACGTAGAACTGACAGAGGGCGTTGACTTTGTCTGGGTTGCGGACGATCCCGCAAAACTTCGCTACGACTATGACGCTTCCGGCACCTGGACTTATACCTGGACGGCAAGAGTCGGACTTGGCGAAAACACTCAGGATCTCCCGCTTGACTTCACCATCAATACCAGGATCCCGACGGGCGCCTTGAACGTAACCGTCCACCCGTACTCCGAGTATACCGAAGGCGGCGAGATCAAAAACGGAGCCGAGCTCGGCAACGTGAGTGAAATAAGGTTCCGGACGGGCAATAATGACACTACGTTAAATTTAGACGCGCCCGTCTACTACATCATTCCCGATTCGTGGAAAGAGGATGTCACTTACGATACCGTCGAAATCGACGGCACCACGTATATGACGAACGTCGAATTCCTGAACCCCGTCTTCAACGGCTCCTTCTACTACATGACGGTGCTGGTCTATGACGAGATGTTCGGCTATATCGCCTTCGAAAACGTCCGCGTGACGCTCCTGAAGAGCACGATAGACGTCCTGAACGTCAACTGGGATGAGTTCGACCCCTTCACTACCTACGAAGCGACAGCGAAACTTAACGACATTCTCCTGGGAGGCAACAAGGATAATATCACCGCCTTCATCTACGAAGCCGAGAATATCTCCATTAAATACGGAGCCTTCGACATCCTCGGATGGACGTACGCCGACGGCGACAACTTCAAGCCCGAGTACAGCTTCGCGGGCGATGACGTTCCCGAGATCATCGTGACTATCGGTAACCCCGCCGAGGACGGCATAGAGAAAGGCAGCATCTGGTCGCAGAATGTCCCGCTGAATATTCCGGAGGCTATGTTCAAACCCGCGAGAATTATCGGTCTGACCGAACAAAAGGGTAACGGATACGAGATCACCGTGGACGACAGCGGCAAGATCAACTTTAAGATAAACGATCCTTACGGATTCACTATGCCCCGCGAATTCGAAGTAAAATACGACGAAATCGGAGAAACGGCGACGCTCGGCAGAACGGGCTTTACGATAGCCGATAAATTCTTTACCAAGCAAGAGTCGGAAGGCTCGATAACCTTCGGTTCCGGAAACAACATGCAGACCGTCAAGGTCACCTTCGTAAACGGACTTGTACGCGGGAATGTCGCCGAAGTCAAGTACTTCGCAGACGCGTTAGACGCCTCCGTCGAGGTCACCGACGACACGAAAGATTTCTTCACCGGTTTCGAGCCGTATGCGTTCGACACCTACAAGTTACCGCTTTATGCAAGAGTCAGGTGGGAAGGAAAAACCGAGTACGACGAAAACGTCTACAACGTAAGCTGGAGTTCCGTTACGAACTATTCTATAGGTGGCGGCACCGTTACGGCGTCGGCAAGGATTGCGGCAAACAAGTTCTTCAACAGCGATTACGCCACAGACTCCGTGAAGTATGAAGTCATAGGCGAAAAGATCGTCGATTACAAAATCAATTCCGACGTCACCATAGACCCGTACGCCAACGGCGGCGACATCAATAAGACGCTGACGGCGGCGATTCTGAACGGCGCCACGACGATTATCGTAACGACCGCAAGGGATGACGGCACTTCGGGAGAAAGAGAGCTGAATATCACTTATCCGAAGATTGAACTCGACAAGAACGCGAACGGCGGTATTTTGGGCGGAGTCATCGAAACGACCGCCAATATCGGCGTGACCGTGACTCCGTATTCCGGCAAGCCCATAAACATAAACGTCAGGCAGTCCGTTCCGATCCGTGTAACGATTGAAGAGCGCATCGCCGTCGGTATCAGGACATGGCATGCGGAAGACTTTGCGTCGCTGACGGTTTCCATCTACGACAAGCTCGACTTCGGAACGCTCACCAACATGAACGTCATGAAGATAGGCGGCAACATAACCGACGACATTTCGGGCATCGGATACTTCTCCTCGATGGAAGAAATCACGATAGCCGAGTTCATGACGGGTGAGGAGTATGCCGAGGAGTACAAGGCGATCAGAACGTATGAGCTCCGCGAGGGAGTCGGGAACAGACAAATCCGGCGCATATTCGTCGACGGTTCCGACGTCTATGTACTCTACCGCGGCGAAGCGTTCGGAAGCGCCGGCTCCGGTTCCTACAACGGAATCACTCTTGCATGGGAGACCGTTACGGAAGACGTTACCATCCTCTTCAACAACGGCGTTGAAAGGACGGTCGAAGCACTCGGAGTGGGAATCGAATATGAAGACTCCGTCATCAACTACAACTTCACCGGCGGCGTCTACAATGTACCCGTGACGATAAAGGGAACGCACGAGCAAACCTTCCTTATCCCCGTCACCGTCAGGTCGGCAAACGTCGAAAAGATAGGCTTGACGCCCGATTTCACCGACGTCCTCGGTATAGTCGGAGTCAACGAAGGCGACGGTACGATAAGCGGACTGACCATCGACCCGTATGTCGGCTTCACGGACGACCTTGGCGACGAGAAGCTGCCGACGAAGGTGCTTGCCTACCTCACCGGCTACGCCAACCCGATAGAGCTTTCGGTGTATTGGGATTACACAAGGATCCTTGCCGAGATGACGGTAAACGGCGGCTCGTTTACTAAGGATAACGACAAGGCGGCGTTGGCGTTCGTCTATGTCGAGGGCGAGGACGGTGCGAGAGAGGCGGTACAGTCCGTCGAAATCGACGTCACCGTATTGAAGAGAGCCTATGCCGAACTCTTCTACGGAAAAGGAGCGTCCTCGGTTCCGACCGGCGTGCTGACCGATACCGCGCCCGACGAAAATAATTACACCTCCGAGAGCGATTATACGTCCGGCATGACCATAACGCCGTACGTCGATATCTATAACACCGATTTCGGCTCCGAGGAGTTCAGCTTCTTCAAGAGCGTGGCGCTCAGGATAGAAACCGACGAAGGTCATAAGTACATCTACTTCAACCTCTCCGAGGACGACTACAACATCACCGACAGAAATACCGGGCGCCCCGTCAACACCGAAAACCTCTACACCGGAAGAAGGATAGCGGTAAGATTCGGTTACGGTGCCACTTCGCCGACAGCGGCAGAGGACGCGAACAGCATCGCAACGCTCTATGTCAATATTCCCGACATGAGCTATGATTCCGGCTTGACGGAACGCTACTCCATAGACGTCTACGGCTTCGAAACGGGTGCGCTTACCTCCTACGAGGAAGTCACCCAAGGAGTCAACGAAAAAGTTACGGTCACAGGCGCGGAAGGCAATTTCGAGACTTTCGTCACTTACGACTTCACCCGCGCGCTGATCGATAACGCTTCGGGCGACGAGATAGATTACAGTGGCGGTACCGCTTTGGTGACTGCGACTATCGGAGACGAGATGTTCGGCTTCCAGAGGGTCACCATCACCTTGAACTACTTAGACAGGACGGTCACAGAGCTCTTTGAGGCGGATGGAGTTTACAGCTACGCTTCGTACGCGGACGGCAGGACGGGACTCCACTTCGAATTCGATCCCTTCCTCGATTATGTGCCCGAGAATATATTCCCCGACGGCACGAATGCCGACGGCACGAATGAGGAAGTCGTATTCGCAAGCGGCAACGAAAATGGTTCCTTTAGAAGCTATTGGGCTCCCGAAACCGAGGAAGGCGCCGAAGCGCCCGCGCCAGGCGTTGAGGAAGGTAACCTGATGGTTATCTGGGACGACTCCAGAGTGGCGCTGACCTACTCCGGTTCCGACGCTGCTTATGTCACCGCTACGATCTCCGCCCGAGACGGCTCCTATCCGCAGACGACCACCTTCGGCTTCACCGTTTACGACAGAACGGTGACCGGGTTCAGCAACCTGCTGCAGGACGGCATAGAAGACGCACAAGGCAACATAACCCCCTTGAAACCGTACGACTATCTGTATGCGGAAGATTTAAGCTCGGCAATCGCAGGCGATTATCTCAAAGGAGCAGAGGAAGGGTTTACGGTAGAGTTCGGTAACATCGAAAGGGAACCCGAAAGCTTCAGCCTAACCTTTACAATCGGTGCGGCGGCAAGGAACTTCTCGGTAACGGATGACTACGAGGACCGCTACACCGAAGGCACCATGACCGGGCATGACAGGCTTTCGGCTATGCTTGAAGCAAGTGGCGAAGACGACATGCCGATGCGCTTCGTATTGGATGAAGCAAGAGGTATAAGCTATCGCGGTAAGGACGCAAGGTTCTATATCGCCATTCCGGGCTTTGCCCTCGGCGAGGACGGCGAACAGGCTGCAAGACAGGATCTTCCCGTAGCCGAACAGTACATCATCGGCGTGCAATTTGCCGTTGTGGAAGATGACGCGGAGCCCGTCGGCGATACTACCTACGTCGATTACCTCACATGGCTTGAGGGACGCGGAGAGGTAACTCAGGCAACGGGAGAACGCATGATCGACAGGGTAGAACCCGGTAAGGACAACAACTACTACAACGATATGTATCACGTATATAATCCCTACTTCTTTATCGAGAGGGGCGGCGTGATATTGCCTGCGTTCGGCAGAATCTATGTCGGCACCATCCAACAGTCCGCTTATGAAGAATACCTTAGTAGTAATCCGACCGGCGACGTCATGAATTACGAGACATGGCGTTACGATATCGGAAGAGTTGATCTCGAGCAATACGATATCGAGATGAACTGGACGAATATCGTCAACGGCAGAAAGCGGATAAGCGTCTACGACGACACAACGTCTGCTTCCTTCCAGATAGACCTCGATTCGCAATCCTACGCAATGCGCTTCAGGATAGAAGAAGGATGGGTACTGGACAACAACCTCATCATCCGTGAATTAAACAAGCAATACGGAAAGGACGAAGTCATTCTGCTTTCCAATGCTTCGGCACAGCAGAAACCCTCCCAGAATTCCGATCCCACCGTACAATGGGTAGAGATCACGGGAGAACCGCTCAGCGGAGTGACAATTTACGATACTTACACCATCCATTTCGGTTCGGGCAAGGAGTACACTTTCAACGGTATCACGGGCGGAGGTGCGTACTTCAACGATTATATGAAGTGGAACTTCGACGCCGTCAATTGGAATGTAAGGTCCACCCAGTCTGCTACGCTGACCCTTGGCGGCAACGGCGGACAACAGGTGAGGTGGGAGTTCGGGGTCAATCCGAATAAGGTAGTCGTCAACACCGATATGCCGACAATGCTTTCGATACGGAGAGGACAAAACGCTTCCCTCAAGGATACCTTCCGGCAATACTTTGCGGGCGCCGGCTTCGGCAGCGTCATTCCCGTCGAGTATTCGTACACCACGGTCGGCAGCAGCAATGATAGAAATTACGTCTATAGCTTCTACGCTGCCAATTCCAACGCCGAGGTAGGGTTTGAAGCATATCTCAATACGACGGACAACGGTACCGCTCTGACTGTATCCACTCAGCATATTACTCCCGGGTATCGTTACGATAACTCCGAATATGTGCAGCACATAGAGGATAATGCGGAGAAAGAAAAAGCGTTGAAGGAACGTTGGGATACTCCGTACTACCCGGGCTATATCGTATGGAGCGCTACCTCCAGCCGAGCCTATCCGAAGACTTCGGTGGGAGGAAGAATAGTTGTCTGCGTCTACGACGATCCGAGGACGGAGGCTCTGCCCGGCGAAGACAACACCAGCGGAAAGGACGATAACCTTACCTCGGAAGGACTGGTGCTCCATAATCCGGATGCCTCCTACGCCATCAGCGAATTAAAACCGATGCTGACGAACTTTGTATATCCCGCCGGGATGCCGGCTGCCCTCGACGTTTCGGTTAAGTACAGCGAAACCGAACAAATGAAGATATACGAGATTCCGAAGACCGATTACATTATCACTTACAGCGGAGGTAATTGGAGCCAGCAAAGGATCCCCGTCATCAGCGTCAAACAGAACAGCGTGTTCGACATGAGGGGATTACCGATTATGACGGTGAAGCGCGAGAGGAACTGGGTTCGCTCCAACGGTGGCTTCTTCGGTAAAGGAGAAGTCCTTAAGGGCGTCAGTTACGACCTCAGCTACCTCATTCCGTGGCAGGATGCGACAGTCTACTACACGACCGATAAGTTCAACCAGTTTGCTTCGTATACAGCGTTGGAAGGCGGTATCGCCGCGATCGATACCTCGGCCGCAACCAATTGCAGGTATCGCATACAGACAACGATCGACTTCGGAAGCCAGAAGGTTCCCGTCACCGTCTATCTCGACATCACCCCCAATAATGATTGAGGCGGACAGACGGACTCCGGATAAGTAATACCTCATCTGAGCCGGGCGCAAAACTGCGCCCGGCATTATTTTTATTTTGCGGCGCCAACGGAACCGCCGCTTACCCGACCTTCGGCTCAAAAAATGCCGGCGGGCTATTTTAAGCTAAAAGTTTAGTAAAAGTAAACAAATTTAAGTTTAATAATTTTAATCAAATTGTTTGACATTAATAATCCGGTAATGTATTATAAGCATACTTTAAAAATTATTCCGAGAGGAGAAGATGGATATCGGAGGTAAAATCAAATCGATACGCCTCAGGAGAGGGTTGACGCAGGAAGAGCTGGCGCTCAGGACGGAGCTGACGAAGGGATATATTTCGCAGCTCGAAAACGACGTCGCAAGCCCTTCTATCGCCACGCTTATCGACATATTGAACGTATTGGGCGTGACGTTGCAGGCGTTCTTTGCCGAGGACAAGGACGAACAGTATGTGTTCGGAAAGAGCGACTTTTTCGTTTCTCCTCACGGCACGGGCGAAGCGACCTGGCTGATCCCGAATTCCCAAAAAAACGAAATGGAGCCGATACTTTTATACCTTCCCGAAGGCGCGGAATCGGAGATACGTATGCCTTTCGAAGGCGAGGAGTTCGGATACGTATTGGAAGGGAAGCTGACGCTGATCGCGGACGATAAAAGCCACACACTGAAAAAGGGCGAGGCTTTTTACATAGACGGCGCGCACGAACACAAGCTGGTGAACAATTTCGGGCGCGACGCAAAGATAATCTGGGTAACCACCCCAAGTAATTTTTAGAGGTTTGTCGTGGCAAAGAAAAAATCGGGCAAGAACATCATCATCAGTCTTAGAAACGTCAGCAAAGTTTACGACGGGAAACCCGCCGTCAACAACGTCTCCATGTCGATAAAGAGGGGCGAGTTCGTGACGTTTTTAGGACCTTCCGGCTGCGGCAAGACGACTACGCTGAGAATGATAGCGGGCTTCGAAAAACCGACCTCGGGGAAAATATACTTCAACGGCGAAGATATCACCGACACCCCGCCGCATTTAAGACCCGTCAACACCGTTTTTCAAAAGTACGCGCTGTTTCCGCACCTTAATGTCTATAACAACATCGCTTTCGGGCTGAAAATCAAAAAAATTCCGTCAGGTGAGACCTTTACCGACAAAAACGGCAATACTTTCGAAAAGCTGAGAAAGCTGACGAAGCAGGAGATAAAAGAAAAAGTCGACGCCGCTTTGAAGATGGTCGACCTCGAAGACTACGGACACAGGGATGTAGGAAGCCTCTCAGGCGGTCAGCAACAGCGCGTCGCGATAGCGAGGGCGCTCGTGAACGAACCGGAAGTTTTGCTGCTGGACGAACCGCTGGGCGCACTCGACCTAAAAATGCGCAAGGACATGCAGATAGAGCTGATGAACATGCATAAAAAGATAGGCATCACCTTTATCTACGTCACCCACGACCAGGAAGAAGCGCTGACGATGTCGGATACGATAGTCGTCATGAGAAACGGAGAAATTCAGCAAATTGCTTCCCCCGAAAAGGTGTACGACGAACCCGCAAACGCCTTCGTCGCGGACTTTATCGGCGAATCGAATATATTCTCGGGAGTCATGAAGGAGGATTTCAAAGTCGAGTTTTTCGGAAGAGTTCTGGAGTGCGTAGACTCCGGATTCAAACGTGACGAACCTATCGACGTCATTATCCGCCCCGAAGACATCTACATTCTTCCGAAGGACAACGCCGCCTCTTTAATGACCGCTCGGGTAACCGATTGCGTGTTTAAGGGAGACCATTATCAGATTTTAGTGCTGGTAGACGGCGAAAACGAATTGATGATCCACGACACTTCGGCGGTAAAACCCGGCGAAGAAATAGGGATATTCATAAAGCCTTTCGACCTGCATATTATGCACAAGGCAAGGATCATAAACGAGATCACTACCGAAATGTGGGACAAGGGCGTAGTGGAAATCTGCGGCGGCAGGTTCCCTTGCAATTCGGAGCTGGAGGGAGGCACCCCCGTCAAGGTCAGCGTCGACTTCGACGACGTCATCGTGCACGACGACGAAGAGGACGGCATCATCGGCGGCACCGTCGTCAGCAGCATTTACAAAGGCTCCTATTATCAATGCATCATCAGGGCGGACAATCACTTCGACTTTTTCGTCGACACCGAGGACGATTGGCTGAAGGGTGACAGGGTAGGTATTTCCGTCGCTCCCGAAAAACTAATAATCGAGGAGATCAAAAAGGCGGAGGCCGATGAATGAAGGCAGCAGAATTTTTCAAAAAAGGCGTCGGCAAAATA